>CAYTDU010000331.1:0-6214 GCA_964436395.1 uncultured Gemmatimonadaceae bacterium
TCCACCGACGCCAACGGATTCATGCATGAGTAGGAACTACGCAACCCTCCTTATGGCCGTTTTTACTGCCGTCGCGCTGCATGCGCAGTTGATTGAAGCGCAGACGGTATCCGGGTATGTAGTCGATTCCGTATCGGGACTACCAGTGGGTACCGGCTTCGTAGTCCTACTGGACATTGAAGGGCGTGAAGTGGCGCGAGCATTGAGCGACCGCGACGGGTCGTTCGTCATGGTAGCTCCCTCCGCAGGCTCGTACAGGATTAGATCCGAGAGAATCGGGTACCAGGCCTTCACATCGGATCCCTTCGAGCTCGCGCTGGGGCAGGCGTTGGACCTCGATCTGGTGGTGATGGCACAGGCGATTGTGCTTGCCGCGGTAGAGGTACAAGGTCAGGACCGGTGCCGAACGAATCCCGACGAGGCCGAGGAGACCGGGCTGGTTTGGCAAGAAATCCGTAAAGCACTGGCCGCAACCGCTTGGGACGGCACTCAGGAGCTTGCGCGGTATCGTGCTTATGGATATCGACGTTCATGGGATCTGAGCCGCAACGAGATTTTTTCCGAACGCGGTTCCATCTCGGAGGGCTTTGCCAGTCAGCCGTACAGCAGCATTTCGGTTGAAAGCCTCGTCAATGAGGGCTTCATCGTCGAGCGGAACGACACGATCACCTACAATCTCCCTGACGCCCGTGTGCTGCAGCATGATGCTTTCTTGGAGACGCATTGTTTCCACGTCGTGCGCGATTCGCTGGGGAGGCCGGGGCAGCTAGGTCTCGCCTTTGAGCCCGTGTCCGAATTTGGGCTGCCCGACGTGCGCGGTGCGCTTTGGCTCGATGAGGCAACGTCGGAGTTGAAGGAACTCGACGTTAGCTTCACCGACCTTCCGCATGGGCTCGAGGAAGAACGCGCGGGAGGGACAGTAGAGTTCATGATGCTTCCATCTGGTGCATGGGTTGTGCACAGGTGGCAGGTGCGCACGCCCAGTATCAGGCTCCTGACCGGTGGCACCCGCGAAATCGGTGATCGTAGCCAAAGAATCGGGATCGTGGGATTCAACGACACCGGCGGAGACGTGCTGGAGGTGACGACTCGTGAGGGAGAACGCCTTTATCCTCCAGGCCTCGCACATCTGCAAGGCTCCGTGTACGACGCCAGCAAAGCAGCACCGGTGTCTGGAGCCACGATCGCCATTGTTGGGACCGAATTCTGGAGCGGCACTGATGCGCGTGGAGAATACCGTCTAGCGGTTCCGTTGGAGGGTGACTACTCCGCCACCCTGACCCACCCGTCCCTTGATTCGATCGGATTGAAGCCGCCGGAGGTTGATGTCGCGCTCGTGTTCGATCAGACCGACTCGATCTCTTTTCTTTTGCCGCACGCGGACTCGGTGGCTATGCGTGCTTGCAGGTACGGACCCGCCGCCGGCCCTCGAGCGACCGTCATCGGCTACGTGAGGACGGGCGGGTCGGGACGAGCCGCATCAGGTCGGACTATCTCGGCTCGATGGCAGGTGCTCGAGACCGCTGACGGCCGGACGGTACCCAGGGCGATTGAGCGATCTGTCAGGACTGATGACACCGGCTACTACGTACTGTGCGGATTGCCACTCGGTTCGCCTGTGACTATCAACGCCGCAGGGGCGCGCGCCGCGAACATTCTGTTTCCGAGGAGCGTGGGTGGGTACCTGCTATATGCTCGGGCAAGGGTCCCCGACAATCCGTACACGAGATCTTTCAGGACGAGCCACCGCACCTGGAAGGTCGACCTTATCTTGACCGGTAGCCGCGCTTCAGAGATTGAGCCGGTAAAACCTCGAGTGTTATCCGGGTACGTGACCGACAGCTCCACCAAGCGGCCGATCGGCAGTGTCACGGTGACTCTGAACGCTACCGACTCGACAAAAACCCGCGTCGACGGTACTGTTGACATGATCGACGTGGAGTGGGTTACCGGCAACAACGTCGTTACCGCTCACCGCAACGGCTATGAGATATGGACGAGGGAAATCTGGTTGGACGAAGGTGCAGCACATCTCGAGTTGAGCATTGAGCTGGATCCTCTACAACGGCCATCCTGAGTCCGGATTGATGTGCGTGGGGTTGTTCGATCTCACCCTCACGACATGCCGTCTTTTGGGTTAAGATGGTGGCACGCCCTCGGATGAGAAAAAGCCCCGGGAACCTGGCCGCTCGGTGCCGCATCCAAAACGCAAGTACGAAGGGAAGCAGAAACGCCAGATCAAGGACGTAGATTCGGCGGCTGAAGTTCGTACTTTGCACATGCTGATTTGGTCTCTACCGGGTGGTGTGGGCGGCGCCTTGGGGAGCTCGTTCATCGGATTGGGTCCGTTCCCGGGTCTGATCGTGGGATATCTCGTCACCTTCTTCGTGACCAAGAACATCGTGGAAGGATCGGGGAAAGCGGCGGGTACGATCTACCATCCGTCTGGCAGGGCATCTCCCGAGAAACACGAATACTCATACGCCGACTCCCTCGTAGCCCGCGGTCGTTACGAAGAGGCAGTGGAGGCCTTCGAAGTCGCTGTCTCTGAGTATCCCGAGGACCCCGAGCCGTATATTCGAATCGCGCGCCTGAATCGTGACAAGCTGAGTGAGTATGAGGATGCCGTATTCTGGTTCAAGCGCGCCCGAAATGACTCTGATATTTCGGCCGGTCAGGAACTGCTCGTCACCCAGGAGATGATCGAGATCTACAGAGACAAACTCGGCGCACCGACACGGGCTATCCCCGAACTCGCACGCATCATTGATCGTTTCCCCGACGACCCTGTGGTCGATTGGGCTCGGGCCGAACTGGTTCGGTTGAAAGAGCTAGTGCTTGCTGAACAGAAAAAGCGTGCGGGAGAGTAGAACGTCCTATGTCCAACACGGAATGTCCAATATCCAAGTAACTCATTCCGATCATAAGCTGCTGTTCAGGTAGGTCTGAAATAAACGGAGAAATACTTGGGCATTGGATATTCCTTGCTGGATATTGGAAATTGGACAATGGATATTTTCTCATGACTTCCATTCGAGTTGTTCGATTGCTGCTTGCTTTGATACTAGTTGGCGGCGGGATATTCGTTGGTTCGAGCCGCGTCAACCAGCTACCGCCGCTCGGTCCCTTCCTCGATCCCGCCAACGGGATCTGGTCGGTTGCTCGAGCAGCCGAAATACCGTCCAATGCGGGAGCGGTCGTCTCGTCTCTCGGCGACTCGGTTGAAGTGCTCTACGATCGCCGAGGCGTGCCGCACATCCGAGCTCGGAGTGTGGACGATGCGGTACGTGCCCTGGGCTTCGTGGTTGCGCGAGACAGGTTGTTTCAGATGGAGCTTCAGGCCCGCGCCGCCGCCGGACGTCTCACAGAGTGGTTCGGCGAGCGAGCCCTCGAGGCAGACAGACAGCAGAGGGCTGTGGGAATGTCGTGGAGCGCGCGGCGAGACATGGAGGCAGGCGGCCGGAATTCAGAGACTGAGCGTTTCGGCCGGCTTTATGCCGACGGAGTGAACGCGTGGCTCGCCAGCATGGAGTCGAAGGACATCCCCATCGAATACAGATTTTTGGGCGTCTCACCGGAGCAGTGGGAGCCGATCAACAGCATCCTCATTTTCAAGCGAATGGGGTACACCCTTTCTTACAGTACACACGATCGCCGGCGGCAGCGGATTGCCGCCCGTATCGGCAGGGCAGCTACCGCCGCGCTGTTTCCGGTGAATTGCCCGATCCAGGAGCCGATACAGCCTAATGAGAGGGATGCCCCGAGGTTCGATTTCGAGCCGTTCCCTCCGCCACCGGAACGCGAGCGCCGCACAACGAATGAGGTGGTCGCAATTCGGCACGAGGCAGACAATGCCGCCATGCCTCTAGTGGGGGAGTATGCCGGACATGCAGCTGGGTTGAGGAGTGGGGAGCTTGGTTCCAACAACTGGGCAGTATCCCCCTCACGCAGTGCGACCGGCCACGCTCTCCTGTCGGGCGATCCGCATTTGGGGTTGACCTTGCCGTCGATATGGTATGAAGTGCACCTCCAGGTTCCGGGCGAGGTAGACGTGTACGGAGTGACGATCCCTGGCATTCCCGCTGTTATCATCGGCTTCAACCGAGACGTGGCTTGGAGCTTCACAAACACAGGTTCAGACGTGCTCGACTACTACTGGGAGACCCTGGATAGCGACAGGTCTCCCACCCGTTATTTCTTCGACGGAGAGTGGCGAGAACTGGAGCGACGTGTCGAGCCGTTCCTAGGGCTAGGCGGGGAAACTATTGCAGTGGACACACTCTATTCCACTCATCGCGGTCCGGTGATCTTCGCTGACGATGGACCCATGTCTATGCGTTGGACTGTCTTGGAGGACGAAGGTTCGATCGGCGCATTTTTTGGTGCTGCACGATCTCAATCCGTCGAGCAGTTCGAGCGTGCAATGGAATCGTATCATGCGCCCGCGCAAAACATGATCGTTGCCGATCGGTCGGGCAACATTGCGATTCGATCTACCGGCCTATTCCCAATCCGTCCGGGTGATGGGGATGGGACGGCAATTCTGGATGGTTCGAGGAGCGAGAACGACTGGCAGGGGTATTGGGGCCTGGATGAGTACCCACACTCGGTCAATCCGAGCCAGGGGTATCTGGCTTCCGCCAATCAGCAGCCAATCGATCCCGAGAGCGAAGGCCGCTATCTCGGTGTTGATTGGCCTACACCGTGGCGCGCACTGCGCATCAACGAACTGCTGCGGGCAGACTCGACCGTTACGGTCGATGAGATGATCGGCTATCACACCGATCCGCGCAACGAAAAGGCCGAAGTGTTTGTACCCGCCTTCTTGGAGGCAGCGGAAAGACTGTTGGTCGAAACGCCCGACAGTGTTTTGTCTGAAGCTGCTCGCCTTTTGGCGGAGTGGGATCTTCTCTACACCAAGGACAACGAGCGGGCAATCCTGTTCGAGACCGCCTTGGAGAGACTCTCGATGCTGACTTGGGACGAGCTGTCTGGTGCAAGCTCAGGTCGAAGGGTTGCGACACCGAGTCAAACGATACTGGCGGCGTTGCTGCAATACCCCGCAAGTCCTTGGTGGGACAACGGCATGACCGTGGACATAGTCGAGACTCGCGACGACCTCCTTACCGAGAGTCTGAGTTATGCTCTGCAAGAGGTACGAGAAAGGTGGGGACCTCCGGACGCGGGTGGTTGGCGCTGGTCTCGAGTCCGCCACTCAAACATATGGCACCTGCTGGGATTCCCGGCGCTGTCAGCACCTGAGCTTCCGGTGCAAGGCGGCTCAGGGAATCTGAACCCGTCTTCGGGATCGGGAACCCATGGTGCGAGTTGGCGCATGGTCGTGGAGATGGGTGGGGAAGTACAGGCCTGGGTCACCTACCCGGGCGGCCAGTCGGGCAATCCGGTTAGCAGCCTCTATCAAGACAGGGTTTCGCAATGGGTGGATGGCACACTGGACCGAGTTCTCTTCCCTGAAAACCCACAGCGTCTCGCCGAGAATGATGTCTTGGGAGTTCTGACCCTGGAACCAGGGGGCGACCAATGATGCGTAGAACCATCTCGCAGGTCGGTCTATTGGGTGTGGCGTTTGCCGTTGCTACGGCGCTATTCGGGTGGTGGGCTGTTCCGCTGCTGGGATGTCTCTGGGGGGTGTATGAAGAAGCGCGAAACAAACCGGCATTAGTGGCAGCACTTGCGGGGGGGCTCGGTTGGCTGATTCTGCTGATTTGGAATGCGGTTGCTGGACCGATGCTCCTGCTTTCGGCGCGCGCGGCGGGTGTATTGGGAGTCCCAAGCGCAACTCTGGTGGCGTTGACTTTGCTGTATCCGATGGCGCTCGCGTGGGGTGCGGGCATCGTTGGTGAGACTGCGAGGCTCGTATTCGCTTCGAGGCGTCGGAAATGAGCAACCAGGGCACCGATCCCGGCAGGCATTGGCGTGAAGAATACGTAGTCGACATCTGTGTGCCGGTGAGGCCGCTGTAGCGGGCAGGCAATATCAAATCACTTGCCGGGCGATTTCGGCCCGGCGAGTGAATCTGTTGCGGAACAAACACGTATTGAATACTGTGCGCCCTATCATGGCGATGGTGCGGTGACTATCCTCCCGTGGTTATCCGCTCAGACTAACGTATGCCCGACGTTTTTTCCGAAGGATTTCACGTGACCGAACAGACACCGGATCTCTCTCGGCTAAGAATCTCTCGCGACGAGCC
>CAYTDU010000332.1:0-6172 GCA_964436395.1 uncultured Gemmatimonadaceae bacterium
CGGGTTTCCTCGTCCATGCCAATGCCATTGTCCTCGATTTCGAATTCCACGCATTCGGGCGTTCCGTGTACTCCCACGGTTACGATATGCTCGGACTTGCTCTCATCCATTCGACATGCATCCATCGAGTTTTCGAGCAGATTTGCCAATAGAGCGCGAACCGCCTGCGCGTCGGCTTCGAACTCGCCTGCCTCAGAATCGAATGATTTCCTCACCTCGACATTCAACTCGCGGGCTCGAAGCTCAGATTGACTACAGACCTCATCGAGCACCTCGACCGCGGACAACGGCTCCCAACTCGGCACCCTGTCTTTAGCGTAGTAGAGGATGTCGGAGACCATGCTCTGGATACGGGCGGCGTTCCGCTGTACCGTTTCCCACCCTTTATCGATCCGGGCCTGGTCGTTTTTCTTGAAGCCGGAGTTCACCAGATACGTCCCGCCGGCGAGGCCGTGCAGCAGCCCCTTCAGCCCGTGCGAAACGGAACCCACCAAGAGGCCCAGTTGCGTCAACCGGTCCTCCAACTCTCGCACCTGGGTGATGTCGGCACTCATCTCCATTACATGGGTGATGCTGCCCTGCTGATCCCTGATTGGCGCTGCTGTGACGAGGACGTGCCGGTGCGTTCCATCGCGCGACCGCACCGATTCCTCACGTGTGTGCATGGCGCCGTCATCAAAAGCCTCCTGAACAGGGCATGGTGCACACGGTTCACTCCGGTGTTTATAAGCCTCGAAACACTTCCGGCCGAATCCGTTCCCAAAGTCTCTCAAGAAAGCGAAGTTGACGTCGACGACGTTCAAATGCTTATCCTGAATCGAGATGTAGCAAGGCACTTCGTTGAACAGCAGGTGGTGGTACTCTTCGCTCTGGCGTAGGAGCTTCTCCGTGTTCTTGATATGTGTGATGTCCGTGGACATCTCCATCACCGCGGTGATTTCGCCCGTCGCATTTCGAATAGGCGTGGTGTTGACGATCATCGCCAGCTCCTCACCTCCGTCTGTCCTGACCCGCTCTTCACTCTCGTGGCGCTCACCATCTCGGAACGTTCGTGCTACTGGACAGACATCACAACGGTCGGCGCGCCTCTTGTAGACCTGATAGCAGAACCGGCCTTCGGGTTCACCAAAATGGTTTCGGAAACGCCTGTTCGATTCGATGATGCGGAAATCTCGATCCTGAACCGTCAGGTAGCACGGCATCTCTTCGAAGTACTGCTGGAACGGCGAGCGCATAGGCTGACTCCCACTCATGCTACGTGAGTTCCAGAACCTTTTTCACGTTCAGGACTAATCCTTCCTCGTCAAGGGGTTTGTCCAGATCCCTCCGGTTTCTTGACAGATCGGTTATAGATGAGCTTCCGAAGCTCGGGCCTACCTGTGATGATGCACACCCTCAGGTTCTCGAGATCTGCGTCGTTTCGTATAGTCTCGTAGACTTCGCCCACGTCACGGCCCGGCATGCCGAGGTCGAGCGTGAGTAGATCGGGTTTTTCGCTGCGCGCTTTGGCCAGCGCTTCTTCACCGTCAGCAGCCCGCAATACAGTTGCTCCGTTGTCCTCCAATACTGTAGCGATGAAATCGACCTGATCGGGTTCGTCGTCGACCACCAATACCGTGCGCCCCGCAAACGGCAGTGCTTCGTCCGCTATCCCCTCTGTTGCCACCGTCTCTCGCGTAGCGACCTCAGCCGGCTCCGCTGCCGCAACCGCCGCCACAGCGGCCTCTTCTTCTACAGCCACCTGCACCTTCTCTTCTATAACCAGTGCGTTGGCAACCAGGTGCACCAACTGCGTCACCTCCATGCCAAGCTCATAGTGGCGGATCACATCGCCAAGTCCGTCAACGCAGTTGTGGCATGAGGTAACCACTGCCGCCGCACCCGTTGCCTTCAGCTGGTCGGCTTTGATTTTTGCAGACTTGAGGCGCCGAGGCGTGTACTCGGACATCGACATGGCACCTCCGCCTCCGGTGCAGCAATAGTTCTCGCTGCGGTTGGGATACATCTCACGGAACTCCATGCATACCAGGTTAAGGAGTTCACGCGGCTCCTCGAACAGCCCGCAGCTGCGCGCGTTGTTGCAGGAATCGTGAAAGGTGACCGGTTCGGGGTTTTTGGTCTTGTCGACATTGATGCGTCCTTCCTTGATGTACCGGAGCATCGTTGCGACTGAGCTCTCCATCATATAGGGCACATCGTGTTGGGCCCAATTAGGCCCCTCGCATCGGGTGGACCGATAGCCGTGACCGCATTCGGATATGACCAGCGTCTTTCCACGCAACTCAGTAACCTTCTCGTATAGCCTGCCAGCAACCGAACCGCCCAATGCATCATCGCCGGAGAACAACCCGAAGTTGGTCATGTCCCAGCCTTCGCTGGGCATGGTCCAATTCTCGCCAGCGACGTGGAAGATCTTCGCAGCATCCGCGATTGAGCGCGGATCGTATTTCACCTCGCGTGGATTGATCGAGTAGACCACGTCCGCACCCATCTTGTCCACTGGGATCTTCACGGTCGGATCGTCCAGTTCGTCCTGGAGTTCCTCCTCCATCCACTCGAGCGTCTCGAGGTAGTCTTCCTTCAAGACGCCCATCTGGTTGCCGATCTCCCATTGATCTTTGCTCACCACGGCGACGCCTTCGGGCATGACGCCAACCGATACTAACAGCCCGCGCATCATACGGTTGAACGTGGCGAAGTCCACACCCATCGGGCAGTTGATGGAGCAACGCCTGCAGTTCGTGCACTTGCCGAAGACGATGTCCTTCAGCTCTTCCAGGTCTTGATCGGTGGTGACGGTGTCTGCTCCTACCCACTTCGGGAACACCCGGCCCGTCCAGTCGAAATGCCGCTTGAACAGCTTGCGTGCCCGGTCGGCCTTGTACGCAGGCGCGTACGTGGGATCGCCGGGATTGGCCAAAACGTAGTGGCAGGAGTCAGTACACATGCCACAGTGGACACACGCGAGCATGGAGCCGGCAATCTGCCGATTCAGCTTCTGGCCCATCCGTTCGATGACTTTTTCGGCCTTCTGAGATCTATTATTCTTTTTGCTCATCTGTTTTTTCTCTCGTCTCAGGCGTTGCTATCGACTCTCGCTGCGCAGCGGGTACACACCGCGATACCCCATGCTCTTGCCGAAGTAGTAGCGCGTGAACGGGTAGTAGAGGTAATGGGAGATCTTGCTAAACGGCACGTAGACCAGAAAGAACGCGGTCAGAATGAAGTAGGTCAGCAGGTGCAATTCACCGTTTGCGGTCGAATTCGGTACCGACAGCGTGGCGAAGAAGAACCAAACCGTGAGCAGTATCAACGAGAAGTAGTCATCGGGTGAGCTTATCGCCCGCATGTATGGATTTGAGACGCGCCGTACTATCCTCATAACTCCAATCAGACACGCCAGCCCGATCGACACCTGTAGCAACAGCACGAGCGTCGAGTTCTCGAGCAGCCCCGGGGCATACGGAATGATGAACGACAAGGCGATCGCGGCCGTTACACCGCCGATATGGAATATCAAGAACTGCGCGTAGAAGAAGGGCTTCTTCCTGGTGCTCTCCATCGCCCATGGCATGGCGACGTTTGCCCACGAATACACGATGCCCTTCGCCTTCGTGGTGCCCGGCAGTCCAGTCTCTGCCTGCCTTTCCTTGCCTGCTTTGAACCGCTTCAGAAACCAGGTTATGCGCGTGATGTAAACCAGCGCCATAAAAACAAGTGCCACCTCTTGAAGTGTATGCTCCGCGAAGTGAAGCAGATCGCTTGTCTCATGCATGTTCTACTTACCCAAGGCCTCAACCGGGGCCTTAAACGAGTTGAATTGAGGTGTATCCAGAACGCAGATCACCACTTCTTTTATGCAGGTTTCGCCGCTCAAATACTCCTTCAGCACCTCCGTCATGACTCTGGCGCTCACGTCGGGAAGGACACCGTAGTAACCACAGCCCATGGCCGGAAATGCAATTCGCTCGATCCCCTTCTCCTCCACTGCTTTCAACGTGTTGAACATGGTCTCACTGAGTTTTTGCTCGATGCCATCCTCCTGAAAACGCGGGCCAACCGAGTGGACTATGAAATCGGCCTTCATATTGCCCGCCGCAGTTACCACAACTTCCGTCGTCTCGAGCGGCGACAGTTCCTCGAGCTCCTTCTGTATGGTTGGTCCGCCACGGGTGGAGATTGCCGTACCGAACCCCGACCCTAGTTGGAGATCGTGCTGTGCGTAGAAAACGAAGGCGGTGATTTCGAGATCGGTGATGTCGTCCTTTACGAGCTGGACGCAAGTGTTGTTCACTCGTGTGCCCTCTGCAATGGCCTGGGACATTGCGTCCTCTCCTTCGAGGCCTCCACGACGAGGCGGGTGGTAGTTTGAGAGACTCTGACCGACTGGGCTCGGAATTGAGCACTAACTCGCTGACTCTGTGCTCAGTGTACCTCAGGATCACATAGCGGTTCAATATATGTCAATATTTCCCAGAAAAACCTTATTTTTTGCAATACCATATTTCAACTTACACATACTGTATTTTCAAGACAAGTCGCCATAGCCCAGAAAATACAAATTTAATTAAACACACGAATGAAATTTAGCCATCTACGGTATCACCAAATCCAGACAATCACTTGCGAACTTGACATACGGTGGGTAGTTGGCCGATTATGCATTTCGTTAGATCATACATGAAATTTCTTGAATTACGCCATAAAACGCCGATTGAACGCAAAAATGCCAACCAAGACAACAAAACTCCTAACCACTGGTCAGGCCGCAGAACTCTGTTCCGTCACACCCGATACAATTCTCAAATGGATCAAGAAGGGTCGGCTGCACGGAGTTCGCACTGCCGGGGGGCACTACAGGATCGACAGGCGCGACTTGGATCCGCTGGTGGTAGAACCGAGCAACTTCGAGGTAATGACGCGACCGAGTCCCGATTGTGACCCGAAGCGCCTGCGATGCTGGGAGTATTTCGGTGAGGCAGGCACGGTCAAAGAGGAATGCCACAACTGCGTCGTTTACAGGGTCCGTGCGACTCGCTGTTTCCTGATGGCAGGAATGGATCGAGACATCGGTCATTCCCGACGTTTCTGTCAGAATTCCTGCGAAGACTGCGTGTACTACCGCAGAGTGAATGAACTCGCAACAAACGTGATGCTAATAACGCAGGACAGCGAACTCATCGACAGCCTGGCGGCTGAGCAAAACGACCGTGTAACCTTGAGGTTCGCGAGCAACGCATACGAAGCATCTGCCATGTTCCATGACTTCCAGCCGGCGTTTGCAGCTGTTGACGTTGAGCATGTACCGACGCGGGACACACACCTGCTGGACTCGTTGGCCGCCGACCCCAGGGTACCGGGCATCGAAGTGCTCCTTGTCGTGCCAGCCGATATGACGGGGAGAAAACGTCGCACGCTGAATCACGACCTGATTGTTGGGGTGCTCGAGAAACCGTTCAGCGTCGACCGACTCGCTGAAGTGCTGAACAGGGTTCCAATCAGGAGCCTGGCCCCGGCAGACGTAGGAAACTAGACAAGACAGCGTAATACAGGTCCCGTATATCACATCGTTCACGGGCGGCCTATGGACTCGAATCGGTCGGTAACTGACCTGCCTGCCGACAGATATGCCAGGCAGACTCGCCTGCCGGAAATAGGCCCTGAGGGTCAACTGCGCATATCCGCCGGCTCTGTGTTGGTTGTGGGATGCGGAGCCCTTGGCAGTGGTATCGCCAACAATCTCGCACGAGCAGGTGTGGGTCTCATTCGTATCGTGGACCGCGACGTCCTCGAACTCAACAACCTCCAGAGGCAAGCCCTTTTTGACGAGAACGATGTGGCTGAGGGACTCCCCAAGGCACAAGCGGCAGCGCGAAAGCTCCGTCGGGTCAATTCCACCATCGAAATCGATGATCGTGTCGAAGACGTCACCCCCCGCAATATCGATGCACTGTTGCAGGGCGTTGATCTGCTTCTGGACGGCACGGACAACTTCGAGAGCCGATACGTCATGAACGATGCGTGCATCAAACATGGCATACCATGGATTTACGGCGGCGTCATCGGGATGACCGGCATGACGATGACTATCCGTCCCGGATCTGGACCATGCCTTCGCTGCTTGTTCCCCACCGCACCACCCGCGGGAAGCGTCCCCACATGCGAGACCGCT
>CAYTDU010000333.1:0-6157 GCA_964436395.1 uncultured Gemmatimonadaceae bacterium
ATCGGTTGCACGAGTGTTATATCGGGCAGGTGCGTGCCTCCCCGGAACGGATCGTTCAGCACGACCATGTCGCCCGGTTCCATCGCCACGCTCTCGATTGCCGCGTCAACCGAGAGCGGCATCGATCCCAAGTGCACGGGCATGTGCTCACCCTGCGCAACCAGGTGACCGTCGCCGTCGAACACGGCGCAGGAGTAATCTCGCCGCTCCTTGATGTTCGCCGAGAACGACGTGCGGCATAGTGTCACGCCCATCTCTTCGGCCGCCGAGTAGAAGAGGTTGCGGAAAACCTCGAGAGTAATCGGATCCCAGTTGGTGGCGGTCATGATTGCGTCACCTCCAGAATCAGGTTCTGCCACTCGTCCATCCTGCAGCGGAAATCGGGCGGCACCGTGGTCGTGGTGCTGTACTCGACCACGAGTGCGGGTCCGGCGAGCCAGTTACCCGGTTTGAGCAACGTCCGATCCATCAACGATGCTGTGCTCTTCACTCCGTCGAACACCATTTCACATTCGCCTATGACGGCGGCCGACGCGTCCTCGTCGTGTTTATCGTGTTTCGCCAACTCTGGCTTCTCTGTCTTGCCGATGGCCTTTAGTCGCACGTTCACCAACTCCGTTGCACGAGCGGGATCGGAATAACCGTAGCGATGCTTGTGGCGGTCGTGGAATGCTGTTACGAAATCGTCAGTCAGGGGAATGTTCAGCTCGTACCCTTGCCCCACGTACCGCATGTCGAGCGATCGCTCCAGCACGAGCTGATCGGCGGTGAACCCCTCTTGTTCATACTCGCCGATTGCGCGGTCTTCCAGTTTCTGGAACGCTCGCTCTAGCTCAGCGGTGTCTAGTTTTGCGCTTGGGACCAGAAGGGTCCGCGAGTAGTCGCGTACAAAATCCGCAAGCAGCATGCCGAGTGCTGAGAGAATGCCGGCCGCCTGTGGGACGAGTACACGCGGAATGCTGAGGCTGCGCGCGAGGTCGGCAGCATGCATCGCTCCTGCGCCACCAAAACAGACAAGCGTGAAGTCGCGAGGATCGAATCCGCGCTCCAGCGATATCACCCTGATTGCGCGCTCCATCGTGGCGTTGGCGACCCGTAGGATTCCCTCGGCGGCTTCGGTCGGAGACAGAGACATCTCAGCGGCAAATGTCTCCATCGTTGAAATCACGGGCTCCAGTGGCAGCTTCTGCTTCCCGCCCAGGAAGTGTTCGGGTGAAAGCCTTCCCAGAAAGAGGTTTGCGTCGGTGACCGTGAGTTTTGTGCCGCCGCGTTGGTAGCAGATCGGGCCGGGCACGGCTCCGGCACTGCGCGGACCCACGCGCAACGATCCGCCGGGATCGCGGTATGCAATCGAGCCACCGCCGGCGCCGACTGTGTGTACGTCTATCACCGGCACGCGGATCGGCGCCTCACCGATGATCGCCTCGTTGGTGCGACTCAGTTCTCCTGGGCAGAGCGACACATCGGTGCTCGTCCCGCCCATGTCGAATGTGATGACGTGATCGAAACCAGCGCGGCTCGCTATCTCGAATCCGCCCACCGCACCGCCTGCGGGACCTGATAGCACGGTCTGCACCGCGTACTGCTGGGCCGCTCTCACGGAAACCAGCCCGCCGTTCGACTGCATGATGCGCACGCTGTCCGCATCGAGTTCCTGCGCGAGCAAGTCGAGGTAACGTGAAGCGACGGGGCCGACATACGCGTTTACCACTGTCGTGCTGCAGCGCTCGTACTCGCGAAATTCTGGCAAAACCATGTGTGACGCGGTGACGAAGGCATCGATCTTTTCGTGGAGCAGCTTCAAGATTGCCCGTTCGTGGTCAGGGTTGGCGTACGCGTGAAGCAGGCACACGGCGACCGATTCGACATCGATGCCGCGCAACTGCTCGACAAGCATGCTGATGCTTTCGTCGTCCAACTCTTCGATCACTTCACCGTCGTATCCCATACGTTCTTTGACGCCGAGCCGCAACTCATCAGGTACGAGTGGCGGGGCCTTCTCCACGTTCAGGTCGTAGATCTGCGCTCGTGTCTGCCTGCCGATCTCCAGCACGTCTTCAAAGCCGGCTGTCGTCACGAGTGCGGTGCGCGCCCCCCTGCGTTCGAGAAGAGCGTTTGTTGCTACCGTTGATCCGTGTACGATCGTGGCGGTGCCCTCGTGCAGCTTCTCGAGTCCTGCGATCACGGCCTTTGCCGCGTTCTCCGGAGTCGACGGCTCCTTGTGCACCGTGATCCGCCCCTCGTCCATCAGGACGAAGTCGGTGAAGGTGCCGCCTGTATCAACTCCAATCACCGCTCGTGATTTGTCGCTCATGTTCGTCCTGCGGCTGCCGCCGCGGGTTCAGTTGTTGTCTCTTCAGAAACCGCGCCGTATAAGAACCGTTCAACCTCACCGTGCATGCGTCCTACGGTTTCCGGCGACGGCGCGCGTGTGGCACGGGACACGACAATTCTAACTAAGAAATCGATCAACACGGACCATTATTATGTGAGTTTCGACAGTGGCTCTGGCGGCAAAACCACGACGTACCTGGGCCGCGACGTCATGCATCGTCGGAAGGCTGAGTTGTCGGGCGGGGTGTTTGCGACTGCTAGACAGTCAGCTGAACAAGAGCTGACTCAGCGTGGTCCACGCTCCGGTTATTTGCTCCTCGATATCTGAAGCGGGGTCAGATGTCATGCTGCGGTCGAGCATCAGGCCCAGGAGACGGCCCTGAATCAACTGCGCGGCTTCTTTCGGTGAAAGGTCCTCGTTGAGACGTCCCAGGTCGCTGATCTCGCACAAGCAGCCGCGCACCAGCTCCAGGCTCCGTCGCCGCCACGACCTAATCCTATTCCATCCTTCCTCACCAGCAGCGTGTGCCAGCTCGTTCGAGAAAACGAGCCGGCCAACCGCCCCTCCCGCTCCAACGACCATTGCGCGGTGACGGAAGAAGGATTCGAGCCGCATCAACGGGTTTTCGTCCTCCAGCTTGGGATCCGGGAACAAACCCTCTTCCAGTCGGTCCATCGCCGCCAGAACGATCTCCCTCTTGTTGGCAAAGTGGCGGAAAATAGATCCGTCGGCGATGCCCACGCGCTCGGCAACGGCCTTAGCGGTAAAACAGCCGAGGCCTTGCTCGGCGATCACGTCGAGCGCAGCCTCGGCTATCTGCCGGCGGCGAACGTCTGTCCTCTCATACTCCTTCGCCATGTTTTACGGACGTCCGCATCGCTCCCTGGAAGTAGTAATGATGTCGTTCAATTGCTGCTGTGAAATGTACTGCGCCTCATATTCAACTCCACGCGATTGAAGTTGCGACACGAATGCGCGCATGTGATTGCGCGAACCGCACATCAACGCGGAGTAGACTGTGAGCACATCAGCATCGTCGGTACGCTCCATCATTTCAGCGATGTCCTTGATGTCCAGGTCTTCGACCGTGGCACCGACAACCAACGCGTCTGTCAAAGAAACTGTGCCCTGAGCAACCAGCTCTTCGTACAACGACGCGAGCTTCGAGTCGTCGAACACTCCGACCCTTTCATCTGCAACGGGATCGGGTATACCGAAGTCATCGAGCAGAGCCTTCACCCGGTCCGTGTGGACCTGTTCGGATGAGGCAATGTTGAAAAAGATAGGCAAATCCCAGTGTTCGCCGAGCGTGATGTACACGTCGCGGGCCAGCTTCTCCTCCTCGCGCAGGAAACGCAGATCGTTGGAGATACCCGCTGCTATTGACGCTTCCCCAACAACAGGGTCGGTCAAGAGAGCCGTGTCTGTCCCGGTACCGCAGGCTGCGGGTGAAACGGCGATTAGTGCCCAAAGGAGCGGGGCGTAATTAGACATGGTGAACCTCCCTTCATCTTCACGAATGCAAGCAAGTATTTGCTTGCATTATATCGATAATAGGAGATCGTGTCAATGGGTGCAGATTCTCAGACCAGTACAAATGAATTGTCAAAATGAACCCGACTTGAATGCCCTACACGACACGACCCTCGACGCGAACCTGACGGCGCGGCTATAGTTGATCGGACACATCGAACCATTGTCAATGGTCAACTTTCGCCTTTGGACATGAGAGACTAAGAATGATCAGTATGCGTTTTAAGGAACTTCTCCCCGTGGCACTGAGCCTAACGCTCGTCGGTTTTGGCAACGCACAACAAGCTGACTCCACAACACGGTCGGGGCCCACTCCGCCCGTGCCCGAACCCAAGAGCTTTGTCACCCAACACGAGGCAACGTTCAATGGCCAGACTATCCGCTACACGGCCACCGCGAGCGAGATACACCTCTCCAACGACTCGGGTCAGGTGACAGCGGCCATTTGGTCTACTGCCTACACTAAGAACGATCCAGAGCCGAACCGCCCCGTCACGTTCGTGTTCAATGGTGGCCCCGGGTCCGCCTCAGTCTGGCTGCACATGGGTCTCTTCGGTCCACGACGCATTGTGATCTCGAGCGAAGCCGACGAGGACGATGGCGCCGCGCCATACCCAATAATCGATAATCCTCACAGCCCGTTGGACGTGACGGACATCGTGATGGTAGACCCCGTTGGGACTGGGTACAGCCAGGCAATCGGAAAGGGTAAGGGCACAGATTTCTGGGGCCTCTCTGCGGATGCCGAGTCGATCGCGCGGTTCGTGCGGCTGTGGATTACCAAGCACCAGCGCTGGAACTCTCCGCGTTATCTTGCCGGCGAGAGCTTCGGAACGACCCGGGCGGCGGCGGTCGCGGATGCGCTGACCGGCAACGGGCAGGAAGTCGCACTCAACGGTCTCGTGCTCATCTCACAGGCGCTCGACTACACCGGGTCTACACCCGCGCACGACAACCTCATTGCCTACGTCACGTACCTGCCCACTATCGCCGCGACCGCGTGGTATCACAAAAAGGCAGGAGTCGGGAAGAGTGTCGAGGAGTTCGTGCAGGAGGCGCGTGAGTTCGCCTTCGACGAATATGCGCCCGCGCTGTTCAAGGGCAGCACACTCAACGATGCCGATCGCGACCGTATTGCCGACCGATTGGTCTACTTCACGGGATTGAGCAAGCCATATGTGCTGAACGCCGACCTCCGGCCGCTTGCGGGTCGATTCCTGAAGGAACTGCTCCGAGACCAAGGCCTATCGCTCGGTCGCTTGGACGGACGCTACGCGCGGGACGACATAGACGACACAGCGGATAGTCCCGAAAGCGACGGAGCGATGGATGCGATCTCAGCGGCTTACACCGCAGGGCTCAATCACTACTTCGCGTCGGAACTGAACGTTGCAATGGACCGGCCTTACCGCACTTCAAACCGAGAAATCGGACGGAACTGGATTTGGAAACCCGCATCGGCCAGCAGGTCGTGGGAACCGAAGTACGTGAACGTTTCTCGCGGCTTGGCGAATGCCATGCGGCGCAACTCGGACCTACGAGTAATGGTTGCCAACGGCTACTACGACTTTGCGACGCCCTTCTTTGACGCCGAATACACCTTCGCTCGCCATGGCATCGTCAAGGAACGTGTGTTCATGAAGTACTATGAGGCGGGGCACATGATGTATATCCGGGAGCCGGATCTGATTCAGTTGTCGACGGATATTCGGGAGTTCATAACGCAGCAGTAATGGTGACAGAGGAGCGTAAGTAGTCATCACCTGCGAAGTCGCGTGGAAGGGTTTTCAGGAGCGGCCGCTGCCGAAGCGGGTGGCGGCCACCGCATTGAGCTTTGTGCCGGCCTGCTAGAAGGAGGAACGACTCCAGGTTTTGGGACACTCACCTTGGTTCTCGAACGCCTCTTCATACCAACAGTCGTTCTCGTGCGCCCTCGCGGCGGAGATTTCCTGTACACTGACGAAGAGTTCGATACGATGCTCCGGGACATTGAAGTCGTGCGCGATGCCGGTGTTTTTGGGATCGCCATTGGCGTGCTGACCGAAGATGGGAGCATCGACGTCGACCGTTTCGAACGAATTGTCGCTGCAGCGTGCTCCCTGAGCGTCACGTGCCACCGTGCTTTCGACATGACTCGTGATCCGGCCGAAGCATTCGAGACTCTAATCGACGGAGGTTAACCTCCGTCCTTTGGTAGAAATGACCGGAGTGCGGGAGGTGCACTTCACTGCTATGTCGAGGCAGGGCAGCAGAATGCGGAAGGTGGCGCCCTCGCCCGCGTGGCTGAGC
>CAYTDU010000334.1:0-6151 GCA_964436395.1 uncultured Gemmatimonadaceae bacterium
TCCAACTTGACAATAACGGGACTTATGATACACTGCCTACAATCGGAAAGGGGACGAAAACATATGGGCTCGAGGTTTCTATCCCGCACGCACCGATCGTAGGCCAACTCGATTTCACCGCCTTCGCACGTACACCGTACGGTTGCGACTCGGCCTCCGCGTCGCTCACGATACGAGACGACGGCCCTCCAACGATCGCGGCAGTTGCACCGGACACGTTGGCACTGTCGAAAACCCTGGAGTTGGAGTACTCGGCCAGCGACGCAGCGGGCATCATCGGATTATCGATAGTGGTTCAAGGCGTGGCGGATCGCGATACGGTGATCTCCTACGACTATACCCCCAGCGTGTCAGGTGTGTTCGAGGTCCGAATCTCCGAATCAGCTAAACCCGGCGATTCGCTTGGGTTCGTTATCAGTGCTCTGGACGGCTTCAACACGATGACCGTCGATTCGGGAGTAGTACGGCTAGCAGACTCTACCTTGCCTTCTGTGACGTATGCAATCGACACAGTGTACCATGCTGGGCTCGAGGATTCTGATTACGGCCTCGTGTTTTTCCCCGGCGACACTGTACGTCTGCGCATAGGCGCATCGGACAACCATTCGTTGGAGTGGTTCGGCTATCGCATGCTATGTCAAGGCGATTCAGTTACCACATCGGCGACGAGCGATACGGTACGATTCGAATACGTGATTCCGCCGGGGACCAACACACCTGAACCTCAACTC
The DNA here is from genome assembly GCA_964436395.1 of uncultured Gemmatimonadaceae bacterium. GTDB lineage: Bacteria > Gemmatimonadota > Gemmatimonadetes > Gemmatimonadales > GWC2-71-9 > JBDGYW01. The sequence continues at coordinate 732 of CAYTDU010000334.1, forward strand.
TGGGTATTCGCCGCCGATTCATCTGGAAACGTTACAGAGCAGATAATCTGCGCGGTCGTGATGGATGGCGTGCTGCGACCGATCGAAGCAATCAACAATGCTTCGATCACAATGAGCACCTTTGATGCCGGAGCGCACTGGGAATTGGATGCCGATCGGGACGTGTTGTACATCAGCCAGTTTCAAAAACTGCATAGGGTGAGCCTCAACCCCCTCACGGAACTCCCCTCAATCCAATACGCCTACCCTACGTCGTTTCGCGGTGTCGATCGGATTCCGGGCACGGATACTCTCGTTGCGCTAATTTCCGACTGGGTCGAACACTTCTTGTACTGGGACCTCAATATCGGCCCATCTAACCTCGACAGCATATCCGTTGATCTGCCGGAGAACTGCCGCCCAGGCCGCATACAGGTGGCTGCGAATGGTTTTGCCCTGATGGAAGCCTCGCCACGCACGTCTGGCTATGGAACTGTGTGCCCACTCCTCAAGGTGGACATAAGGACTGGCGCGTCACAAGTTCTCGACGACGCTCCAGAACTCACAAACTTCGCTGCATCTGGTGACCAGCGGAGAATCATTCTTTACAGCGACCGCCAGGCCGCAGTCTACTCGAGCGACACAGACAGCTTTGGACCCGTGAGAGAGACGTTTGGGGCAACTGGTGTGACCTCGCTCCAGCACGCCGGGCCGTCGCTCGACCACACTGGCGCAACCGTGCTGATGCGCAACCGTCTGTACAATTCGGATCTCACAGATTACCGGTGGCTCCTACCAGACCCAGGGTACAACACAAGAGCCCACGCACTGACGGACGATGGCCGGACGGCATACATCGGTAACTGGCCAGGCTACTGGAAGATCGATGTGGCGACAGGCGATGTGCTGGAAAAGGTGATTCTCCCTAGAGTCGCACACCAATTGATCGCACATGACGACGGGAGTCGCCTGATAGTCTCGAGTTCCAGCTGGTTCGGTATTGTCGATCTGCGATGACGATTCGCGGGGACCGCGCAGACCCACACACTCCGGCGTCGGCGTCTCCCAAGGACGATCGAATTGACGATGTCCCCTACTCCGCACGCAGCGCACTCACCGGATCCACCCGGCTGGCCCTGCGGGCGGGTAGGTAGGCGGCGAGCAGAGCGACGGCGACAAGCAGCGCCGGCACCACAACAAAGGTCACCGGATCGAAGCTGCCGATGCCGAACAGCATTTGAGTCAGCATACGGGCCAAGCCGAACGCTAGCACGAGTCCAATGATCCCACCCACCGCAACCAGCTTCATCCCGTTTCCAACGAGCATACGGACTACCGTTGCTGCGTCCGCGCCGAGTGACATCCGGATGCCCATTTCGCGGGTACGCTGCGACACCGCGTAGCTCACGATTCCATACAAGCCGACACTAGCGAGCCCCAGTGCGAGCAAAGCGAAGGCGGCCAGCAGCAGTGCCGACAGCCGCGCGGGAAGCAGGAGGATACCGATGTGGCGTTCGAGGGTTTTGGGATCCCATACCCAGAGGTCGGGGTCCAACTCGCGCGCAGCCGCCTGGAGTTCCAGGACCACACGCGCGGGATCACGTGATGTCCTGGCTATGACCGTCAGAAATGTCGTGTAGTCTTGGCTGAACGGCCGGTACAGAAACGGCCGCGGCGCCTCTCCGAGCGAGCGCACCTTCGTGTCGCTCGCTATGCCGACGACACGCAGGTTGTCCCCTCCGGAGCGCAGCAGCAAACGCCCCACGGCGTTTTCTCCGGGCCAGAACCGCTGCGCCATGGCTTCGCTGATAATGGCCACCAGAGGCGCATCCTCGCGATCGGCATCGGTGAAGTTGCGACCGCTCACGATGCGAATCCCGGCCGCCTCGAAGAAGCCTGCGTCGACCTCCGCGTAGTCTATGTCATACTCGTCACGGCCCGGTGGAGGCGCTACGCCATCGACATTGATCTCAGTCGTCTGTTTGCGAAGTGTGTTGAGCTGGAGGTAGCCTGTCACACCCACCGCTTCGACTCCAGGGATCCGTTCGAATCGCTCGAACAGCGTACGCAAGAATACTCGTCCCGCCTGCGGTGATAGCCGGTCGGAAGGCATTGCCATCTCGAACATCGCGGCCGGTTGGTGACCGAACCCCGGATCGACCGCCTGCGTTGCGACGAAGCTCCGCAGAAACAGGCCGGCGCCAACGAGCAACACCAGCGACACCGCAACCTGCACCACCACCAGTGTGTTGCGAAGCGTGAGGCGCCCTGCCCGACCTCCCCCTGGCGTCTCGTCCTTGAGCGTCGCAACGACGTCTTCCTTCGAGGATTGTAGCGCAGGGGCTAGACCGAACAGCACACCCGCCACCAGAGAGATGGCTAGAGCATACCCGAGGACGGCCGTGTCCAAACTCAGGTCCAGCTGAATCGGAACCGGAAGAGGAAGATCCGCTGCGAGCAGGAGCTTCAGCAGCCAGACTCCAACCAGAACACCCGCCGCACCGCCGAGCAAGCCGAGAACTACCGTCTCGATCAGCAACTGCGCAACCAGGCCACCTCGCGTGGCGCCGAGCGCCAGCCTCATCGCGATTTCCCTTCTCCGGTCCGTTGCGCGAGCCAACAAAAAGCTCGCCAGGTTGACACACGCCATCAGCAACACCAATCCGACGACGGACATCAAGAGCCACGCGCCAGCGCGAAGGAACCCGTCGATCTGCGGCCAAAAGATCACGTCTTTGGTGGGAACGAGGGTTATGCCGGTCTCGGAGTTCCAGTTTGTGGGGAATTCCTCCCGGAATCGGGCGGCCAAACCCGCAACGGCAACCTCTGCTTGCTCGATGCTTGCTTCTGGCTTGAGCCTGCCCCTCAAGAAGGTCGACTGGCTGCCCCGGTTCTCAAGTTGGTTGCCCGTCGTCGGCTGGATTTCATTGATCATCTTGATCGGCAGATAGAACGCTGGCTGAAGACCGCTGAAGCGACCCGAGTATTCTTCCGGAGCTACCCCCACGATCGTGTAGGCGCGACCGTTGAGCAGTACCTCGCTGCCCACCGCGGCGGGGTCTCCTCCGAACGAACGCATCCAATACCCGTGGCTCAGAACAACCACCGGATGTGCGCCCTCCGCGACGTCGTCTTCGAGCAACAGCGTGCGCCCCACTTGGGCCCTGAGCCCGAGGACGGAGAAGTAATCGCCGGAAACCAATTCGGCCGGAAACATCTCGCTGCCTCCGTCACCCTCGGCCTGCACCAGTGTGAGCTGTGACCCTCCCATTGCGGTGAACACGTCGCGCGCCCCCTCTCGCAGATCCTCGAAATCCGGTATCGAGAAGGGGCAGTATTCCAGCACTGCCGGGTTGTGGAAGTAGATGTCCACCAATTCTTCAGGGCGCTCGAACGGCTCGCTGCGCAGCAGCACGGCGTTCACGACGGTGAAGATCGCCGAATTGGCACCGATGCCTACCGAAAGCGACAGGATCGCGGTGAGCGTGAATGCTGGGCTCTGAATCAGACGCCGCAACGCGTATCTCACGTCGCGCAGCACTCGGAAAACAATTGGATCACCCTTGCGCCACAGCTGTTCCGCTCGCCGGCCGGTCTCGCCGGCCTTTTGTCCGGACTGACGAATCAGCGACACCGCGAGATCCTCGTCGCCGAAGGACTCGAGCAACTCTTCCGCCGAGCGGCCCGCTGCGAGACCATCGTCGAAGTGCGCCGTGAGTTCCCTCGCCACATCCAGTTTCTTCTCCCCGGACAGACCTGACTTGCTCACGACGGTCCGGATGCGTTCACGGATCGCTTGCGGTAGCTCTGTGGATGAGATCAGGTGCTCTAGTTCAGAGTACTCATCGTTGCTCACGTGGGACTCCTTCCACCTGCCGCGAAACAGTTTCTTCCCTTCGAGTCGTGGAGCAGCAGTTAAGGAAGCTCCGCGACACAACAGTTCTACCAGAGACATACGAAGCGGAGGCAGGAATAGTTACATCCCCTCACATACTATGCGTAGCGAGGTATGCTGTTCGTAGTCAGTTGGTGTCCGCGTGGCGGCTCGAACGTTCGCAGCGGTCTACACCGATCTTGCCATCTTGACGTCGTTGCCGGGTGCGCTGCTCGAACGGCCGCACAACACGCAGGTGATGCCGGATGCGTTTCCGTACGATGTGTGGCCGTTCAGGTAGAGGGGAAACAACTCAGTTAGGTTAGGATCGGGCTGGCACGTCAAGGTTTTTTTGGGGGTTAGAACGTCAACGAGATTCCGAGGCTGAAGCCTACACTCGCTGCCGGAGCGACCCCTGGTCTGAGCCTGTCGAGTGACACCTCCTCCCAGCGATGTCTCCGCATAGTCTTGCCCACCAGGCCACCCAAGAAAGCCCCAAGAAGCGCGCCAGCGATGGGTCCGACCGCAGCTCCCGATAATGTGCCCGAGCTTTCGGGCGTTCCGGAGCCTATCGGAGACGGCATGTTGGTTCCATTCCCTCGACTGCCCGTGAACTCAGAGCCCTGGTCCGACGCAACGGCAATTCCGATTACGATCCCGGTAAATGCTCCGGCGGCCATTCCGATGAGTGTTGTTCGACTGCTGAAACCGCGGCTGACATCGAGCCGAGTTACTTCGGCTACGGGGAGAGCCAGTTCCGAATCTGCATGCACGGTCAGAGTGTCCCGGTAGAGTCGCAGAAATCTCGCGATTTGCTCTTCGAGGCCGGAAGTAGGCGCGGTGATCCGCAGAACTTCACCTATCTCGAACGGCTGGTCTGCCTGAGCGGCGACACTTACAGAGGAAGCCACAAACGATACGAGCAGCAGAACGGCACAGATGCGCAACCCGGTCTCCGGTTTGGGATATCCGTAATAGGTATTGAAGCGAGTTGTGTGGTCAAGATACTGACACAAAAGGGGCGTCATTGGACGTTCTATGCGGAGGTCGCTGTAATTGCAGCCACTGCCAGACGATTCTCAGCAAGATGACTGAGCCTAGTCGTTGACTCCTTTGCCCTTCGGCAGCCGTGCCTGTGACAGCATGCGCTCAGCGAAGTCCAGGCGCTCGTACAGCTCGTCGATCTCGCCTTGGCGCGCGTCGAGCGCGCGGTCGATCTCGTCGCGAACTTCACCCATAAGCTGTTCGCGAATCGAGGCGGCCAGTTGAGACGGGTCCTTGACGCCCTGGTGTTTGATCCACATGCGAAGACCGACAAGCCCCATGGCACCAAGGCCGAGTGCTCCGAAGACTGCAAGCAGAGATGGGATCAGCAGCTCTACAGGCATGATGGCTCTATCATAGCTAATGGTGAGAATCGATGCCACATGATGTTAATTGAGAGGTCCTCGAGTCCGCGAAGAAACGAGTACTACAATGCGAATGAACGCCACATTGACCTTCTGTGCGTTCCTGATGTGCGCCGTGACCACACGAGTGCACAGTCAAGAAGTGGCTGCCGGAACCG
>CAYTDU010000335.1:0-6149 GCA_964436395.1 uncultured Gemmatimonadaceae bacterium
CGTTGATCCGTCCCAGATGCCGGGCAGCATAGTCACCGGTCTACTTCTCCCAACCGTCCTGTTCGCTGCGCTTCGCAGCGACAAAATGCGCCACCGTCTCTTGAAAATCCAAGAGCACAATTCGCCCCCCGTCGTCGTCTCCGAAGCGGTGAGCACGAGTGTTCATCCCATAACTCGAGGCCAGCTGTCGATCGACGTCTTCCGGACAGTGCAACAGATCTTCGCGAACACGAATGAGCCAGTTCGTCGAATCGTAACCAGCGGGCGAATCGCGGAGCATCAGGAGATTTGCGCCCAACTGGCGTAGCTGACTCGCACAGCCGGCCTGTCGCTGCGATCCGACGGACGTACCGATGACCGGTAACAGCAGGGCCAAGAGAAGAATGACGATCGCGATCACGACCATCAGCTCGACAAGCATGAACGCACAGCGAGCCCGTTGCCCTCCGCGATCAGCGGTGGCAGCAGTTATGGAACGAAGGCAGGACCTACACCGGCATTTCAGAGCCGGCTGCCCATAATCGCAATCGGCGCGATTCTCCATTACCCACTCCGCATCGGCATGACAAGAAGGGATACAAAGTGCCTACAACCTGTCCCATTTCTCGGCCGTCGAGAGCTCTAAGAATTAGAACGTCTCGCATCGCAAAAATCAACATCGAGCTACCTTGCGGGGACGTTATCCATAGAAATGCTCAGCATCAAGGAACCGCAAGAGCGGCACAGTTTGCCTAGTCGGTCGGCTGCGGCCAGACCTATCTACGCGAAGCGTGGATGAACCGAAAAGGCGGCTTCCTGGAAAAGAGCACGAAAAGACACGGCGGCGTCTAGGCGTTGCCAGAGAGCTGTCGGGCAACAACAAAGCCGAGAGCAACCGCCGCCAGGCCAAGCACCAGATTGGATGAGACGTTCAAGAATGCCTCGCCTAGGCGCCCCTCATGCAGGCGTTCAAACGTCTCGCGGCCAAAGGTCGAAAACGTGGTCAAGGCACCTAGAAATCCACTACCAAGCACAATTCGCATATCGTGGGAGAGGCCGGAAGAAAGATGGTAGAGCACACCGACCAAGAAACAGCCAATGACATTCACCAGCAAGGTACCGACGGGAAACTGCATTCCCCAAATTCGTTCGGACGCGTAAGTGAGTCCGTATCGCGCAATCGCCCCTAACGCACCGGCGCCAGCAATGAGAAGGAGCATTTGAATTCGCACGAACGATTCCTTGGCAAGGATCTGACGGAAAAAGAACTAGCTACCGCGGCTGTGCGAAATTGTACCGCGACTACCTTGGCGACGAAACTAGTGAATCACCCGCAGTTTGGGCAAGGCTTTCTTTAGGTCGTCGATTGCTGCTTGCGTGACCTTGGTCGACTCCACATTGAGTCGCTGAAGGCTCGAAAGCGTTTTCAACTTCCGAACCCCCCGACCTGTCACCTTCGTGCCGCCAAGCGAGATCAGCCGCAAGCCGGAAATGTTTGCAACGTGCTCACAACCTCGATCATCGAATGCACTGTCCACAATACTCAGGCTTACAAGCTGCTCGGAACTGGAAAAGTCCTGCAACCCGCTCCCGGTAACTTCTGATCCGACAAGAACGATCGTATTGAGATTAGGGATACTCGCCAACTTGGCCAACCCCGCGTCGGTAATCGCGCAGCCTCGGCTGGTGAATGCACGTAACGTCTCGATATTCGCGATGAACTGCATTGCTTCGTCCGAGAAATTCGCTCCATGCAATTCTAATGACTGAAGCGATTCCAACTCCGCAAGAAACTCCAAGTCGCTGTCAATAAGAAGATCGGAGCGAATGGCCAACATATTGACCGGCCGCATCGCGTCGAGTTCCAACAAGGCTTCAGCAAACCCTTCAGAGAATTCGACACTGCCAGAAACCGTCAGATTCAACGCCTGCGTAGGAACACCACCCTCAGTCGCCGGCACGGGAATCCCGCGAACATGTACACCGGGATAAGTCTCTTGCATCTCCGCAATGGCGCTCACCTCTGCAGCACTGAACTCCTTCGGCAAATTCAAAGCAGCACCCACCGGAGCATCATCACCGCATCCAGACAGCAGGGGCAACAACAGAACACTGCCTAGCAACCACTTCATATGCAATCGCAAACGCACCTTTTCCGTCACTTTCTTCAATTTCAAATTCCTTCCAAACGCCAAATCATTCCGAATAATGGTCGAGCATCAACACAGAAACAGCGGAGGTCGTCGTGACACGACGCCATCGCCACCGCAAAGATACCGTACGTGAGAACCTACATCGATCTATAGGCCCTTGGCATAACGGTAATACGCTTCGAGAACCATGCAGGCAAACGAGGTATCCATCAGCCGACCACAGCCCTGGGCTTCGCCATTGCCTCCAATCAACCAACTACCACGAATGTGCCCTTTCTCCGGCTGAGGATTCGTCTCGAGCAGGTATACCTTCATGGCATTGTCCCACTTTTCCCACGCGTCCCCCCCCATTCTTCGCATGAAGTGGTGAGCGTAATAATTTCGATACGACTCGACAGCCATCCCACCTTGGATACGGTCCAACTCCAATTGCATGGCCTCCTGCATCGCAGGATGGGTGGTCGGCACTCCATTGTGAAGCCGGATGAACGGGCCAACACTACGGCTCGCGTCGTGAGCCCAATAGATACCCTTGGGATAGACCCCCTTCTTGTTTCCATAGTAGTAGTGGGGCCCAATCTCACTGGTCAAGCGAACCGCGTCGGCGACGACACGACCGTTAGCCGAATTGGATATTACAACTCGCAAGGGTTCCTCACCGCTCAACTCAAACTGTCCCAAACTCTTCCACTTCCGACCGTCCGAATCGAGGTCCTCTCCCTGATAAGCTCTCGACTGATTGACAGGCATCTGTGTCAGCAGTTTATCTCCCTCATAAATCGCGTACGGAGTATTGGTTGCCTGACCTGCTCGTGCAACAAAGTGAGTATACACCGTGTAGAGACCCGGTACTGGCTGACCATCTGGATCGGTTGGGCTAAAGTGATAACTTGCGGTCGCCGGTCCACTAGACGGCTCGACCCAACTCTGCGTTCCCGCAATTCCCCGTGGATTCTCTTCGCTGTTCCAAGGACCCGACAGGCTTCCCGATCCGATATGCCATTTACGGTTAATATTATCGTCCTTGGGTTGATCAATCCGCTCCAGGTCGACGAAGTTAAGATACGTCCGAACTCGATTCTTCGTCGTCGTGACATCGTATTGAATGCCAAGCTGACGAGCGGCGAGCATCGCCTGATACGTCCAAGCTGTTACCGTCGTGTCATCTTCCTCGGCACAACCGTATCCCCATCCGCCATGGGCTCCCGTCTGCTGCCAAACACCGTCCCACGGATCAATGCGCCCGACAATGCCGTCCATCGGAACATTGCAGTTGGAGGTCTTCTTGACAATTCGATTGACCAATTCGTCCAGTGCGCTGGCATCAATGGTGCCATAGCCTGTCTGGCGGCAAATGCCGAGAGCCTCGATCAATGCCAGGGAACCGATACCATGCTCGTAGCCCATACCCTGAGTATTGCCGGTCACCAATCTTCCATCAGCCCCGACTTGACTCATCAAGTATTTAATCCCCTGCGTGATGACCTCTCCGTAGTCGGGGTGAGTGGGGCCGAATCCCGCGCCCAAGAAGGGCATCAACGCGAACCCTGTGGCGGCGACACGACTCTCCGCATGCTCTCCGTCTTGGCCACACTGCGGGGCACTACAGGGTTCAGGCACCTCGATATAAGGGCATGTCGCTGCACTGAACGCGAAGCTCCAGTAGCCTCCTTGATATTGATGGCGTGAGATCCAGCCGAGCCCATTCTTGACGGCCTCTTCCGTCTCCTCGCTAGCACCATAGTCTTCCGCGTAGTACTGACGGCATTGGCGGCCGTAGATGTCGTTATTGTTATCGCAGTCGGTGTAATCATCGCCGTATGATTCGATCGCACAATCCATGCGTACCGCGTCGGCAACACACTTGGCATACCGAATACTGGCGACCTCAACCCGCGCTGATCCCGTTCGAATATCGTAATATCCGAGTTCGTACCAAAGGCGACCATCCCCATCCAAGTCTTTCCCCGAGTAGGGCGTGGACTGATCCACCTTCATGACTGGGAACTTGGTATCACCATCAAACACCGAATAGGGCGTGGCGTTACTCTGGCTCGGATCGGCCGCATAATGGACCCAAACCTTGTACTGCCCTGGTGGGATATCGTTGAAATAGTAGGTCAGCAGCTCGGTCTCCGTGCCTGTCTGCTCAACTACCTTCTGGCTGCCACCAACAGCATCCTCTGTGGGAATGCTGTTCCATCCGCTGCTGGCATCGGTGCCATCGTCATCGACGACTGGCGTCTTGTAGCCGTAACAACGGTCGGTCGCATAGACCCGTTCCTTTGCACAAGAAACTCGCACCGCATCCGCGACAGCCATCTGCGTGAGACCCTCTACGCCGGGTGAGACGCCAGTCGATGCGGATACCACGACGCGAAGGGTTCGCGTTTTGGTCTCGTATTTTCCGAGGTGATACCAAGACAGACTTCCATCAGTGACAAGCGGTTCCTGCCCCATCTGTGTTGCGTAGTCGCCTGAGTAGAGTTCTTGATTCACCTTCTCGTCGTGAATCTCCTCATCGCCGTCGTAGACCTTGATTGGCGTGGCGTCCGAATGCCGGATATTGCCTGGCCAGTGAATATGAACGTCGAACGTCCCAGTCTCTGGAAGATTGAACGTAAACGTTGCCTCCGTCGTTCCCTCTTGGCAGTGGCCTTCAGCGGAAAAGTAATTACTGGAATAGGGCGATCCCTGCAAAGTCTCTCGGATCGCCTGCTGTTGGAACTTCGGAACCTGGGTACCAAAGAATGGATACCAGGTTCCATTCCAGCCCTGGAACATCGCCGGGTACGCGTTGTCCGGGGAACTCGTGCTTGTGAAGTTCACGGCATCCAGGTTGTCCACCGTCATCTCAAACGCGGCGCATTCCGTTGGGTCATTCGGGTATTGGGGAACCGGATTTTCAATCGGAGGCTTGTCACTCGACGACGGATCACCGCCGGTTTCTCCCGGCACGTCACTACAACTATCAAGATTGAATTGCGTATCACGCTCAGGGCGCCAATATCGCAACCAGAGCTCACACACCTGCGGATCGATATCCTCCGGCGCATAATCCTTGATACTGCCGTTGTAGAGCAGAACGTTCATGCTCCCGAGATGGCGAGGAGCATAAGCGTGCGACTCCGTCCAACCCTCGACACCATCGGCCCAACCGTCCTGTTCTTGGATCGAATTGACCACGAGCTTGGCAATCGGCCTGGTATAGTCGAGCATTACAATGCGGCTGCCATCCTCATCGCCAAAACGATGCGCCCGATCGTTCATGCCATAAGAGGAGGCCTGAACCAGCTCGACGTCGTCCGGACAGAACAGCAGACTGGTGTCGTCACCGGCAAACGGAATCAACGTCTCCGACCAATTGTCGGAACGAATCACCTCACCTCCGTTCGCTGCCATAAGGAACCCTTGTCCCAGCTGGCGTAGCCGACTGGCACATTCGGTCTGCCGTCCTGTGGCCAAAGTATTGCTCACCGCGGGAAGCAGCAGCGCGAGCAAGATGATCACAATTGCGATCACAACCAAGAGCTCAACGAGTGTGAAACCCTGTCGCCGACCTTGGCGAGGGCATTGTTTAGACCGCTTCATTTTGCCTGCTCTCTTATCTCTCTTCCGTCACGCCCCTGTCGCCATGGCCCCGCAAAGCCGTGCGCCGCGATGGTGCCAAGAAATAGCACGGCGGCAGAAATAATCGACCGATGCCCTATGCAAAATGCATGACGGCCTGGTACTTGCCAAAGCACCAGGCACCTGGACTTTCGGGAGGCGAGGGAAACGTTGGCCACTCTCATGGAAGCCGCAACAGTGGGACGTAGTGTCTTGCCCTGACGCTGACCCGGTTAGACTTCTGTTCCTTTAATCTAACCTCTTACATTAGAACAGTTTCTGCTCGCCAAGGCAATGCGCCACGCCCCCTAGCCGGGCGGAAATGGGCACACTTCCAGCTACAAAAACTCGGTGAAAAAGGTGGCCTAGGGCATTTAATGCCGCTACTGCGTCAGCCAAGCCAGCAAT
>CAYTDU010000336.1:0-6126 GCA_964436395.1 uncultured Gemmatimonadaceae bacterium
CCAACGGACCAACCGCCCTCGGTGCGGCCGGTGATCTTGGCTGCGCCAAGGATGGTCGTGTTTTCCGGTACATCGGCGTAATCGCCAGCGTCATAGGCGTCATCCGAACCCTGCGGCGCACGGCCGATGCGGCGTGAGTAGAATAGGCTCAGAGGCGAGACGTCGCTGCAGAAGAAGCAGCCTGTCCAACCGAACCGAAGGAGGCCGCTTCCCTCTATGAAAAACGGTCGCCGTTCCGGAAAGAACGTCTCGAAGGCAGAGAGGTTCACGACGGCTGGGTCCACCTCCACTTGGCCGAAATCGGGATTTATAGTACCCGTGAGTGTGAGGTTAGAGGTCAGCAGATACTTGAAGTCGATGCCGAGTCGGTAGTCCAGTTCGTGCGGGTCGGAAAAGGGATCAGCTGTGTCCGCCGGCTCGATATTGGAGGACCGGCCCACCAGATACGGTAGGATTTCCGCTTTACCAGGTGCCGCCGCTATCTCGAGCCCCTCGAGGTGCCCGAAACGCGGTGGGCCGCCCACCTCATTGAGTCGCCAGAACGCCCAGCGCGACCACTCGTTCAAGCGGCTCACTTGACGGACAATCTGCAAACCCCAGGTCTGCGCCGAATCACGCGGGAACCGCAGCTGAGAAAATGGGATCCTGGCCTCGGCGGTCCAGCCAAGTGAATCAATCCGTGTCTCAACCTGCCACACGGGATCCCACGACGGATCCGGTTCCGCACCACCCGGTCCAAAAGCGTCACCTCTGACTCCGGATGGATTGACGGAAAACCGAGTCTGGCCGAGGTGGTCGTGGAACGTGTCGAATACGATTGAGAGTTCGTCCGCCTCAGCGCTGCGGTCGCGGCGCACCAACCGCGATCGTACGCCGGCAGCGCCGAGGTCGTCGTACATTCGCGCCCCGACGTATATGGCGTTTCGGTCGAATGCGAAGTGCACTTCGGTACGTAGGGTGGCCGGCCGACCTTCGTTCGGCTGTGCTTGCCGGAACCCGGTAGCCGGCGGTGCTATCAGCCACGTGGATTCATCGAGCCGTCCGTCCAGTTCTATGCGGCCCTCCACGCGGACTGCTCGAACCGAACGGAACGGAATGGCACGACTCGAGTCGGTTTGGGCATTTGCACGTGCAGCGATAGTGGTCAGCACCAACAAGGAAACCAACACGACTCGCGATCGAATCGAGTTTCGGAATTCCACTAGACGTTCAATTTGGCGGCACACCATACAGAGACACAAGTCGGACCCAGAACTGGACAATTCACTGATCGCTAGCCACGCCCCGGCCTTGTCACCACCTGTACGCAGCGAGTGGCGGTTCGTGTGCAGGGAAGATGCGAATCGGTATTGTCGCCTCAATGAATTGTTGTGATCTTATCTGCCGGCCACCGCAACATCGTGTTGATACCTGTGCAGCCCTTCCGCGACGACTTCCGCCGTCAACGCATCTTTTCTTGGTATTCCAGGGTATATCAGCGGTATCACAGGTCATCGTAGGGACAAACCACGTTCACAGGAGCGAGAAATGGCTCGTTGGGGAAATGTTGTAACACTGCTGCTCGTTGCCGTCATGACTTTTATTGGGGTGTCCGGCGCCGGTGCGCAGACAGCGAGTCGCATAGGATACCTGAACAGCACCGCAATCCTGCAGCAGATACCGGGCATTGATGTGGTCGACTCCACCCTGGCGGCAGAACGAGCGGCATATCAACAGGAGGCCGAAGTACTCCAGTCACAGCTCGATTCGGCGATGACTGCGTTCGATCAACAACAGCTTGTGTTGAGTCCGGTGGCGCGTGAAGAAAGGGCGACCGAGCTTCGCGATCTCAACGATCGGATTCAGACGCGGTTACAGGAAATACAGAACCAGATTCTCGAGCGTCAACGTGAGCTAATTGCGCCTCTCGAGCAACGGATGTTGACAGTTGTGAACGGCATTCGGGCTGAGCGAGGCCTGGCGGTCGTATTCGACATCGCCAATCCAAACACAACCATCATCGCAGCCGATCCTGTGTTGAACCTAACCTCACTGGTAGTCAGCCGCCTGCAGAGTGCGGGTTCGTGACCAGCGTTCATCGCGCGGATCGTGCGTGGGCATCAGGATCAACTATCGATACGTGCCAGGTACTCACGCGCTGAACGCAGATGGTGGCTTGCGCTTTCGAAATGTCGTTCTCTCTCTGATTTGAACGGGATCGTCGTCGTAGTCGCTGCTGTCATGGGTACCAGACGGAGTTCCCGCAGAACCTGCTGCAATTCCTGGTAGGCGAATGTGACGTTCCTCTCAGGACTCGAACCGATCGACCGAGGGCCGTACCGCACCGCGCTCTCTAGGCGCCTCTTCCACGACTCTGACCAGTCGTGCCACTCCTGCTCCGCTTCGCGGGCTTGCCTCGTGCCGAGGGCTGCATCTACTCCGGCCTCGGGAATCGCAAGTGCCGCCCTTCGACCGCTTCTGATCAGACCCTCGAGTTCGCCGGCGAATTGCGTTAGTTGCCTGACGACCAAGGGATTAGCGTCGGGGGCGGCGGGAGTCTGTGAGGCGGTGAGAGCAGCTGATGATTGCCGTAACCAGTCAGCATCCGAGAACAACGACTCTCGCAATTCCTCCCAGCCGTTCCGCAGTTCAACGAGGTTTGGTTGGGTGTAGCCGACGTCGGTTCGAGCGCCAACCGACCCCGCGTAGTCGAACAGTTTTTGGAATGCGAGTTGCCTGCGCCGGTTTCTGCCATCGCCCCGCACCGTCATGCTCAGAGCAGCTGCAAGCTCTGAAACCCGGTCCCCATCGTCGAAACCTGCGGGAGAGTCGCGGTACAAGCACTCCTCGAGGGCAACTATTTGAGCGCGATACGGCTCAGGGTCGAGTTTGGTTGGATTGAACTTTGAGGACCGCATGTCCGAGGCTTCCTCTGCACCGGAGCCTTCTTCCCGTTTGGACCGATTCACGAGCGGCGGGATGACGAGGAGCAATACTGTGGCGGCTATCGTACTCCATAGAAGAATCGAAAGGACAGCACCGCCCTTGCGGCTACTCACTCGTATCTTTGTGGGTTGAACCATACTCCACTCCTCATGAGCGGTCACGAGACTCTCCAGACCAAGTTTCGACCGATGCACTGCAGACCTTGAGTGCCGTGTCGATTCAACGGCTCGGGCGTTAAGCTCGACTTGCGGTTGTGGGTATTGGCGAAACAACATCGACCGCACAACAAAACGACGTGACTCATGATTGCGCCCGTGGCTTCCCGGTCCGAACTCGGTGGATTTCCGCGGCTGTCCAGCCGACATCCTCGACAGTCCCTCTTCTATGCAGCATAATTCGCTATGCGGAAAGTAGAGCCTACCCATTGAAAGGACTCGACGATGCCCTCCAAGAAGCCCTCTAAGAAGTCACCGTCAAAGAAGGTCGGCAAGACTAAAAACAAAGAACTGAGTGACAAGGATCTCGAAGATGTTGCGGGCGGAGCGATTACAGATCCTGCAACGGGCGACGACGCCGTGCTCAGAAAGAGACCGGGCAGAGTTAAATCGTTGCACCAAACTCCCTAGGCTTCCGCAGCCATTGGTAGCTTTAAAATTCGATCTCGACGCGAGGTGCACCGCCCAGTAGCGGTGCCCTCACTCCGTCCTTAGCGCCCCCATCGGATCGGTCCTCGACGCGCGTCGTGCTGGCAGGAAACCGGCCAGTGCCGCTGCCGAGAGTAGCACCAATGCCATTCCGACGAACGTAACTGCATCAGTGGGTTCGACTCCGTACAACATCGATCCGATCAGGCGCGTCACCAAGAACGATCCGGCCGCGCCGATGACTATGCCCACCACAGCCAGGGTCATGGTGCGCTTCACCACCCGCCCCAGCACCTGCCCGCCGGACTCGCCGAGTGCCATTCGGATACCGATTTCCGGAATCCGCTGGCTCACGTTGTATGAGAGAACTCCATAGATGCCGAGCGCCGCGAGCACCAGGGCTGTGCCCGCAAACGATCCGAGCAGCAACAAAGTGAAGCGTCGAGGTGATACTGCCCTGTCCACCACAGAGTTTAGCGTGCGGAAATCTCCGGTGGGCATGGTGGGGTCGCTTGCCCGAATGGCAGCGCTCACTGGGCCGATTAGTGCCTCGGGCGGCAGCGGAGATCGAACCACCATGTCCAGAGTACCCCACCTCCGCTGCATCATGGGGAGGTATATCTCGATGCCGGACGTGTGCTCCAGCGTCTGGTGGCGCACGTCTTCCACCACTCCCACTATCTCAGTGCCTCCGGCGAGTGTCAGAGACTGACCCAACGGGTTCTCCCCCTGGAACATCCGCCGCGCACCCGACTCACTGATGATCACAACGTTCCCAGACTCCCAGTTGTCATCGGGAGTGAAATGCCTGCCTGATACGAGCCGGATACCCATCGTCTCGAGATAGCGAAAATCAACGATGCGCGGGTACACGTTGTACTGGTGCTCCGGATCATCGGGTTGGCCTACGACTCTCATTCCCCACGAACGGTTTCGCCCCAGGGGCAGACAGTCGCTAAGACCAAGCGCCTCTACGCCGGGCACGGCTTCGACGCTCGTCACCAACTGGTCGTAGAACACCACTGCCCCCGGTAACCCTCCGTATGGCTGATCCGGATCAAACAGGTTCCGGTTCGTGTCCACCCGCCAGGCAACCACTCCGTCGGGACGAAAGCCCAACTGCACATCGAGAACCGAAACGAAGCTGCGCAGTAGGAGTCCTCCGCCTACCAGCAGTATGCACGCGATCGCCACCTCTGCGACCACCAAGGCCTCCCTTATTCCGGTATGGCTCCTTCCCTCACTCGAGCCCCTGCTGGAGTCATTCAGAATCGTCGCTTCCCGTCCCTGTGACATCTGCAATGCCGGGAGAACTCCTAAGAGCAGCCCGGCTACCAATGCCACTCCTAGCGTGAACAGAAGTACCATCCCGTCGATTGAAACAGAGTGAAGCATTGGGATTCTCACCGCGGTGGTCCCTGCCACCGCATTGGTCGCGGCGTACGCGATTCCCACACCGACAATCGCACCCAGGAGCGCGAGTAGCATGCTTTCCAGCAAAAGCTGTCTCACCAGGCGCTTGCGACTCCCGCCCATCACACTGCGGATTGCCATCTCCTTGTGCCGCTTCGTTCCGCGTGCGAGCAGCAGATTGGAGAGGTTCGCGCACGCAATCAGCATGACGGCGCCGGCGGCCGCGGCCAGGAAGAGCATTGCGGATTTGAACCGACCGCCGATCTGCTCCTGTAGGCCGGACACCACCGCTCCCAAGCCCCAACGGTCCGGTTCCGCATCCTGGAGGTGTTGAACGATGATGTCGAGGTCAGCCTGAGCGCTTTCCACTGTCGCGCCGGGCTTCAATCGCCCGATTATGGACAGTGTGTTACCCCAGTTGTCAGTCTCATCGCTAATCGGGAACGGCCGCAAGAAATCAACCCGCGAGCCGGGAGAAAATGTGGAGGAGAAGTCGAAGCTTGGCGCGAGCACACCCACCACCTCGGTCGGTACGTCGTTTAGCGAGATCGAGCGCCCGACAATACCCGGATCGGCCGCAAACCGACGCGTCCAGAAACCGTGCGTGAGAATCGCCGCCGGGCGTCCGTCCCAGACACCCTCCTCATAAACGAAGTTCCGACCCAGCAGTGGCGACACTCCCAGGACGTCGAGAAAATCCTGTGCGACACCCGCTCCCACGAGTCGTTCGGGTTCGCCTTCGCCCACGAGGTTGAAGCTCTGGTACTCAAAGAACGCGAAGAAGCCCGTCAGGCCATCGAACGACTGGTTCAGCTCCCGAAAATCCCTGAGGTTCGATGCCCGGGATGTCACAAGCGACATATTCCCCTCGGCTTCCGAAAGGGCAACCCACACCAGCTCCTCAGGATCCTCAAACGGGAGCGGCCGTAGCATCAGCGGGTTCATCACACTGAACACCGCCGTGTTCGCCCCGATTCCCAGGCCGATTATCAAGGCTGCAAAAGCGTAGAACCTGAAGTCTTTGCGGACTTCCCTGAGTGCGGAACGAGCGTCTTGACCGATACTCATGATCTTGTTCCCTCTTAGCGTGGAGATGTTGGGAGAGTTGGCCGCGGATACTTGCCGTGGCCGGTGGGTACGTCCG
>CAYTDU010000337.1:0-6123 GCA_964436395.1 uncultured Gemmatimonadaceae bacterium
GTGGGAGATCGATATCAACATCTGCCCGAACTCGGCCGGTTTGCATTGTCCTTGGGTCTGGCATCGTCGGCTGGCCTGGCGATAGTCGCGCTTACTCCCGCCACCGACTTCTGGTTCATGACGGTTTCCGGATTGGCTCCAGACCTGGCACGATTTGCGATCGTGCCGATGATCATCTTGATTCCAATGCCAGGCCTGACAGTGTTGCTATCACTCGAACGGGCGATCTTGGTGAACGGAAAGCACACCGGTCCGATTACTTGGGCCACTGTGACCGAGGTTGGTCTGGTGCTGGTGTGCTTCCCAATCTTCGCATGGGGATTCGGCGTTGTCGGGGTGACTGCAGCGATTGCGGCATTTCCGATCGGACGCTCGATGAGCTGCGCCTATCTGGTAACGCCATGTCGCAGGACTATTTCTGGCGCTAGTACTGAGTAGCGAGTGGTGACTGCCCCGACAAAGCTTGCCTGCACTCCCACTCAAACTCACCACTCACGACATACATGATGAACGGAGCGCAATGATGAGAAAACTGGCAGCATTGTTGTTATTGCAGCTTATCGCATGTCAATCGGAACGGTCCCAATCAGAGATCGATGCCCGCATTGCCGATTTCGAGGCGAACATTGTCTCAGGCATTCAGATCAAAGGCGAACAAAGGGTCACCGAAACGCTGGCGCAGCGTTTGGAACATCACGGTGTGCCAGCAGTGAGCATTGCGGTCATGAATGACGGCCAAATCGAGTGGGCAAAGGCTTACGGGATGGCTGACGTCGAGGAGGGCCGGCCCGCGACTACTTCGACGTTGTTTCAGGCGGCCTCAATCTCCAAACCCGTGGCTGCGACAGCGGCGCTCCAGCTGGTCGACCAAGGTCTGATAACTCTCGATCAAGACGTGAATGAGCTGTTGACCAGCTGGCAGGTTCCGGATAGTCGCCACACCTCATCCGAAAAAGTGACGCTCCGCCGCCTCATAACACACACGGCGGGATTGACCGTGCACGGCTTTCCGGGCTATGCACGAGACGAAACGATGCCCACGACAATCGAAGTGCTCGACGGGGAAGGGAACACCGACCCAATTGTTGTGGACACGGTTCCGGGTACCATGTGGAGGTACTCCGGAGGTGGATACACTGTCATGCAGCTGTTGCTGGAAGATTTGACGGGATCGGCGTTCGAAGATCTGCTTTCGGATCGTGTTCTAACCCCCTTCGGAATGTCACTCAGCACGTACCAACAACCGCTACCTGAGGTCAGACACGCGGAGGCAGCCACGGCGTACCGGGGAGGAGGAACTGAGGTTGAGCTGAAGTGGCACGTGTATCCTGAAAAGGCTGCAGCGGGGTTGTGGACCACTCCGGAAGATCTGGCGCGATTTGCGCTCGGGATTCTCGATGCATACCACGGACGATCGGATGTAGTGCTCAGGCAGGAAATCGCTAATGCGATGCTGACGCCTGGTATGAACAATCACGGCCTCGGACCGTCAATCATTACGGACGGCAGTGGGTTTGGGCACGGCGGTGCGAATGAAGGATACCGGTGTCAGCTCTACGCCTTCATCGACAGTGGTGACGGAGTCGCGGTGATGACCAACTCGGACAACGGCGGAATATTGAACCAGGAGATCATCGGAACCCTTGCCGAGGTGTACGACTGGCCAGCTCTAAAGCCGCTGCTGAGGACTGTTGTGGAAGTCGCGCCGGAGCTACTGGAGGAATTGGCCGGTCGTTACGATGTCCCTGGCGAGTTCGTTGTAATGCTCGAGATCGTTGATGACAAACTCTGGGTTGACGTACCTACGATGGGTCGCCAGGAGCTTCTACCGGAGTCGGATTCTGTCTTTTTTGGCCGTGAAGACGGCACTGTATTGAAATTTGTCAGGGACGATGGCCGCGTGGTTGCCTTCACTGTAGGGAGTACTCGGGCTGAGCGTCTACATTAGAGTAACCTGCCCAGTCGCTCATTACATGTAGAATTCGCCTAGGCACTCCCGGACGTAGCCGTCGATGATAGTGATGTCGCGGTTGGTGCGGTTGATGCAAAAGAGCACGAGAACTGACGTTAGTAGGCGTATGACCACACATCTATGCTTGGTTCCCGTGTGAATCCCGAGCTCAGAAGGAATCCAAATGTTCGCTCAACTGGATCCTCAGAGGTGTCGCCCTCGTATTGAGTATGATGTACCGTCGCAACCCGAGACAATCCCGGCTTCACACGGACGCAAATACGGTGCACCTTTAGGTGGATGGTCAGCGGCACAACAATGCGAATGCGAGGTGGTCGGATGGTTGACACCACAAATGTACTGCAGTTCAAGATTGAGTTGCTCGGCGTCGAACCACCAATTTGGCGCCGCATTCAGGTGCCCGAGAGCTACACCTTCTGGGACCTGCACGTTGCGATACAAGACGCGATGGCGTGGCGCGATTATCACCTGCACGCATTTCGCGTCATTGGCTCGGAGGATGTCATTGGGATCCCAGACAAGGAAGGTGACGATCCACTCGAGACCAAGCCCGGGTGGAAAATGCGAATCGCCGACTACTTCACCGATCAGATCCCATTAGCGATATACGAATACGATTTTGGGAGTTCCTGGGTTCATGAAGTTCGCTTCGAGAGTGTGCAGGAAGCCGAAACGGGAGCGACTTACCCAGTTTGTGTGGGAGGCGAACGTCGCAGACCGCCCGAGGACTGCGGCGGAGTGCGGGCTTATCTCGAACTCCTGAAAACACTAGCCGACCCATCAGATCCAGAACACGCATCAATGCTGGAGTGGGTAGGTGGGTCGTTCGATCCGGAAGAATTCAATGCCGGCGACGTTACCTTCGACAATCCTGTGGAGCGCTGGCGAAAGGCTATCGAGGGTACCGAGGAGTAACCGAAAGAGTGGCACCATGACCGCAGCTAGCTTCTCGAAAGCTGAAGCAATCAAGTTTGGATGGGAGACCACCACGAGGAATGTTGGGCTCCTGGTCCTAGGGTGGGTCATCTTTATTGCGATCGGCTTTATGCCCGCCGTTGCTACGGATTCTATGGTGGTGGCGGTAGTCGCGTGGGTGTTCGATTTGGTTATCTGGATGGGTCTCATGAGGATGACCCTGAAGTTTGTAGACGGGAACAAAGGTGAACTCGCCGACCTGTTCTCGACATTCAATCTCATACTCAGGTATCTGGGCGCCTCCATCGCAGTTGGCGTAATCGTGACCGTCGGATTCTTCTTGCTCGTCATTCCGGGCATATACCTCGGAATTCGATTCTACATGTACGGGTGGGTCATAGTTGACAGAGATGTTGGTGCGTTCGAGGCCATGCGCCTGAGTTGGGAAATGACGCGAGGGTCCTGTTGGAACCTATTCCTATTCTCGCTTCTACTTGGTGCTATCAACATTCTTGGCATGATAGCGTTGTTCATCGGGCTGTTGATAACAGTTCCACTTTCCGTCGTAGCGATAGGATACGTTTACAGGCGCCTAGAAGAGACTATGTGACCTTCCGGTCGCTGAACGTATGGTGGATGGTTGCAATATGCCGCTGGTGTACGCGGAAAAGCGCGGACGGATGCCGAGATTGTTTGTGTTTCCACACCAAGAGTCGTTTGTCAACTGAATCCGAGAGGTAATTTCCGATGTGTGCTGATCTCCGTTCAACACGCGGTCTTTTGAACTCGTCGCTTTGTTTTGCAACAGCGCTGCTTCTCCTCGCCATGATGACGCTGGCCGTTGGAGCAGGTGCACCGCTCTCGGCGCAGCAAGCGGCCCAATCGTCAAAAACAACTGGCGACACTAATGAATCGCCCAACTACCGGTTGGCCGCCAGGTTCGCACCCTACAAGATGCAAGAGCTGATTTACAGCACAACGGTGACACCGCGCTGGATCGAGGGATCGGAGAGCTTCTGGTACGAGTGGGAAACATCCGACGGCAAGTTTTTCTACCTCGTCGATCCGGCTGCCGGGTCCAAACGAGAGATCTTCGATCGCGATAGGATCGCGGCCGAATTGACACGGATTACCAGAGATCCTTGGGATGCCCAACACCTCCCCATTCGCGAAATCAAGTTCGTGAACGCAAACACGCTTCAGTTCGAGGTTGAATCCTCCCAGGACGAAGAAGAGGAAGATGAAGAGGTTGAAGAACAGGAACAGGAAGAAGAAGATGAGGACGAGCACAGAGACCAGTCGAAGAAGAAAGTGTTCCACTTCGAGTATGATGTTAACACGCAAACACTTCGCGAACTGGAGGACTGGGAGGAGCCGGACAATCATCCGTCCTGGGCAAGCGTCTCTCCAGACGGTCAGACAATCGTATTTGCTCGCAATCACAACCTCTACTCGATGACCGCGGAGGCGTACCAACAGATTCTCGATGCACGGCGCGGAGAGGACGGTGACAAAGCCGACAGTCTGGCTGAGCTGGTGGAGGTAGATGAAACGCAACTCACCACGGACGGCGAGGGGTTTTACAGCTATGCCGTTTTCGAACGCGGCGACACCGACGTTGAGCGCGAAAAGAACAAAGACAAGCGGAAGCGCACAAGAGTGACGTGGTCGAAGGACTCGCGGCGCATTGCGCTCGTGCGGAGCGACCAGAGGGAGTCCGGCGAACTGTGGGTCATTCACAATACCGGCAATAAGCGTCCTGAGCTAGAGACCTATAAGTACGACATGCCGGGTGAAGAAAAAGTCACCCAGTCCGAACTCCTCATTTACGACTTCGAGTCAGGTGAGATGCTGAGAGTGCAAGTTGACGCATTCCAGGATCAGTCGCTTTCAATCTCCAGTGCGCGACAGTTCTACTACCCCGCCAGTAACGAGCCTAGGCGGACACTCTGGCTTGCCGACAACTCCGAGCAACTCTTTTTTACTCGGAGTAGTCGAGACCTGCATCGCATCGACGTATGTGTCGCCGATGCGAACACCGGTGAGGTGCAAGTACTAATCGAGGAGCGGCTCAACACTTACTTGGAGCAGCAACGACTCGAGCTCCTCGATTCGGGTGACATGCTGTGGTGGTCAGAGCGAGATGGGTGGGCACATATCTACAGGTTTGGCCCCGACGGGACGCTACGAAATCGGTTGACTGAAGGTCCGTGGTCGGTGCGGCAAATCGTTGGTGTTGACGAGCAGCGTGGTACGGTTTATTTCGTCGCAAATGCGCGGGAGGACGGTGAGGATCCGTACTATCAGCACCTGTATCGAGTGAACCTCAACGGCACAGGGCTGGCGTTACTCGACCCGGGTGATTTCGATCATCGCGTGAGCATGGGTGAATCCAACAGATTCTTCGTCGACAACTACTCCCGCGTGAATACGACACCGGCTGCGGCACTTTACGGAGCTGGCGGTAGAAGGATAATGGATCTCGAAGAGGCAGACTTCTCGAAACTCTTCGAGGCCGGGTACGAGTTCCCTGAGCCATATACGGTCAAGGCGGATGACCACGTCACCGATCTGTACGGTGTGATCTACAGGCCGTTTGATTTCGACCCCGAGAAGAAGTACGCAATCGTTGCGTACGTGTACCCGGGTCCACAGACCGAAGCGGTCTCGAAATCGTTCTCGACGAACCGCTACGAGACCGCGCTGGCTCAGTTCGGCATCATTGTAGTCACAATCGGAAATCGCGGTGGGCACCCGGCTCGGTCCAAGTGGTATCACAACTACGGTTACGGCAACCTGAGAGACTACGGCCTTGCAGACAAGAAGGCCGCCATCGAACAGCTCGCCGACCGCTTCGAGTACATCGACATTGACCGGGTCGGCATATACGGCCATTCGGGCGGGGGATTCATGTCGACAGCGGCGATGCTGGTATACCCTGACTTCTTCAAGGTTGCAGTCTCGTCATCGGGCAATCACAACAACGATGTGTACAACAGATGGTGGTCCGAGAAGCATCACGGGGTGGAGGAAGTAGTCGACGATTCGGGCAACGTGTCGTTCGAATATGAGATAGAAAAGAACTCAGATCTGGCACGCAACCTTCAGGGTCATCTGCTGCTCACGACCAGCGACGAAGACAACAATGTTCACATGGCCGGTACGCTCCGTATGGTAGACGCCCTCATCCGAGCCAACAAACGATTCGACTTCTTCATGTTTCCGGGTCAACGCCA
>CAYTDU010000338.1:0-6109 GCA_964436395.1 uncultured Gemmatimonadaceae bacterium
AGCAGGCGAAACACCCGTAGCACCGCGCGTGGTCGATGACCGGGAAGACGTCCAAGACATCGAAAAACGTTTGGGTGACTTGGGCTCCAAACACCATTTCGGGTCCGTCCGCGGTTGGCATTGTGAAGCCCGCACCGTCATATGCACCAAACGCCGCAGCGTTGTTTTGCATTTCCGAAAGGCGAAGGAAGTCCGCATCCGAAAGGGCGCCATCAAAGGTCGGCCAGGCGATATTGGTTACGAAGAGCTCGTCTGCATCCGGGTAGGGAAGGGGCTCCAGTAGCACTCCGTTCACCACGCTGAAGATGGCTGTATTGGCACCGATACCGACGCCCAGAGAAATGAGTGCCGCAGCGGTGAAGACCGGAGTGCGCAACAATGCTCGTAATGCATATCGCGCGTCGCCAATTAGATCTTCAAGCCATCGGATTCCGCTTTCATCGCGCACCTCCTCCTTGGCGTTCTCCACGCTCCCGAATCTCAACATCGCCTGCCGACGAGCTTCGTCTCGAGTCATGCCCGCCTCTATGTTCTTCCTGGTGTCCAGTTCTATGTGGTACTGGATTTCCTCCTCGAGTTCCTGGGCTGCACGGTTGCGCCCCATGAGAACGCGAAGGCGGTGTGCGAGACCTCTGGTCAAGTGCATTTGTCTCTCCAGATTCTCCGCTATGTACTACAGCGATGCTTCCAAAACACGGTCTACCGCCACCGACGTCCGGCGCCAGCTCTTTGTCTCATGTTCGAGATGTTCTTTCCCCTTCGAAGCGAGGCAGTAATAGCGCGCTCTGCGGTTGTTCTCTGTTTTCCGCCATTCCGCGACGATCAGTCCCTTCCTCAGTAGTCGTTGCAGGGCGGGGTACAACGATCCTGTGGGTACTCGAAGCACGTCATCCGAGAAAAGCTGAATTCGCTCGGCTATTCCCCATCCGTGCATCGCTTCCAGATCGAGGGTTTTCAAGATCAGGAGATCGAGGGTTCCTTTGATTAGATCGTCCTTTTTGTTGGCCATTGCTGTTCCTGTAGAACGCCTACGTGACGTTGTGTAGATATTCTACGGGAAAGGCGGCAGGAAGTTTCAAGCGAGAATGGAAGATGGAGCGTTGAGATTCTGGCGGCAGCGATGCAGGACTGCAGATCGGCAGGCCTTTACGTTCGCAGCTCTGCATCTGCTGTTTCCTGCGCCTGTTTTTCAAAATCGATAGGTGTAGTTGATCTTCGTTGTCGCTCCGCGCGACAGGGTCTCGAGCCGGAACCTGTCGAACAACCCGCCATCCATGTTCTGCCAATTATGGGTGTAGACTACGAAGAGTTCGCTGCCGGGCGTGATGATCCAGCGGAACTTCGAGAATAGGCCTACAATATCGCTCACGTCGTCATACTGAACGTTATTGGTGAGCGACATCCACGGGCTCATCTGCCACTTGGCGTCGGCGCGCACGACGTTGGTGGTAAACTCGCCCTCACGCAATGAGACCGAGTTCCACTCGTACTCGGATTCCATGCTGATTCCCGGCATTGGTCGAAACGTCAGGTCTACCGAGTACTCTTTTTTGGTGCCGGACCAAAATTCTCCGCCCGACGCCCTGGCCCTGGTTGACACGATTCGCTTGCTGGCAGTCCTCAGAAAGGCCTGCCATTCGATGGTCTCATAGTCACCAATCGGAATCGTGACCCCGTCGTGAATCTCGAATTCTTCGTCCAATCTCTCACGCAGGTGTGTAACCGTGAAGCTAAAATCGTCGCCACTATGCATGTTCACGTTCAGAAGCGTGAAGTCGGTCTTTTGGGTCTCGCGTTCCCACTCGGTGTTCATCAGGTATTCGAACTGCAACCGCCACCGAAGCTGACGAATACCGAGAAAATCGGCAGGCCGCGGCGCGAACCCGATGGTTGGCTGTATTCTCTTCAATCCATTGCGACGCGTGAACCCGACGGCGGGGTCGAAGTCGTCACCGAGTTCTCGATAGGAGGTATGAATTTGTAAGATGTCGTTGGGGTAGTTGATACGAATGCCGCGCGCTGTGAGGTCGGCAAACGAGGATGTTCCCTCCGACTCCGGGTCGGTGTGGCCCAGAAAGAACGCTTCAGCCTGAAGGTTCTTGTCTCCCATGAACGTGGACGTGAACAGGTCCAAGTCCGCGCCGAAAGTATGACGGTCGGGGGGAGCATAGCCGGTATCGTCGACCGCTGTATGGCGCCTCGTGTAGATGAAACCAAGCGTCGATTGCTCGAACATCGAACGCTTGATGCGCGCGATCGTAAAGTCTTCCGGCTGGATGTCTGTCGTGTCGTTCTCTTCTTCATCAATGAGGAGGTCGCTAGCTGTGTGAACGTGCACCAAGCCAAGCTCGTACATTCCCATCTGCCCACCGAGGCGCGCACCGTAGGTGATCGGGACGGGTTCGCCCTCGTAGAGTCCTATGTTTCTGCTGAAGTACGGGTATATCCCGCTAGTTGGGGAAAAGCTGAACACGCCAGATCCTTCCAGAAAGAAATCACGTTTTTCTGGGAAGTACATTGGGAATCTCGTGAGATTGACACGACGCTCGTCGGACTCTACTTCGGCAAAGTCAGTATTTACCGTCACTGCCGCTCTGAGGCTCGGAGTGACGTTGTAGGACACATCGATACCAGCGTCGGCAGGAAACTCAGTCGGATCGTCATTTTCGGGTGTGTGGGTCCAACCAAACAGACCGTACGGCACGGCTTCCAACCCCAACCCTTGCGACATACCCTGCAAACCAGTCAAGCGGCCAGCATGCACTGGACGCGTGAACTGTTGATTGCGCCTGTGGCCGGTCCAGCGCGATTCCTCCTGTTTGCGACGAACGGTTCGGTGGAAGTTTATGCCCCAGGTGTCTTGTTCGGGATTGAAATTGAGAGTGCGAAAGGGAATTCGAATTTCAGCGGACCAACCTTCTCCGTTCCGTTCGACACGCGCCTCCCATATTCCATCCCATGATTTGTTGACACCAAACCCACGGCCACCGCCGCCCCCAAAACCACCACCGCCTCCGCCACCACCACCGCGCCCGCCGCCGCCTCCACCGAGCAGTCCGTCACCCATCAAACCCGCTGGATTTATCTCGAAGTAGTACCCTGTTCGACCATCGAGGAAGGTGTCGAGGATCCACATGAACCGGTCATCCGCAAAGATCATCCCATCTCGTTCCATCTGATTCCCAAGTATGCCACTTGGATCCGAATCGTAGAGAATAGCACCGATGTAGAGGTTGTCGGCGTCATAGGCGACGTAGACTTCAGTTACCTCAGTTGCTGGTTCGCCCTCGTTTGGGTTCTCCTGTAGAAAGCCAGATGCCGGTGTGCCGCGACGCCAGAACTGTTCGTCCACACGTCCATCCAGATGCACGGTTTCTTCTTGCCCTAGCTGAATTGCGATGATCGTTGATCTGTCCTCGTTCTCAGTTCCAGATTCCTGAGCGGCCGCCTCGGCTCGAGGAGTTATTGCGACAGCGGCAGTCACCATTGTAGCAACAACCACCAAATGCGGCCTCAGTCGCCGCCAACACGCTAAAAGTGATATTTCAGTTTGTGTGGTTTGATCTATTGTGCTGAGTTCAACGTGAGCAGAGTAAACCGTAGGCACCGCACCCCCACATTTATCTAAAAAGAGATCCAATTGTCCAATGGTTTCGCTATTAATACGCAGACGCGAGAAGTTGCGTTGAGCTTTCCTCATGCTTCGCGAAACCGTTACAATCGTTGTGAAACATACCGCA
Source organism: uncultured Gemmatimonadaceae bacterium (assembly GCA_964436395.1). GTDB lineage: Bacteria > Gemmatimonadota > Gemmatimonadetes > Gemmatimonadales > GWC2-71-9 > JBDGYW01. The sequence continues at coordinate 3,741 of CAYTDU010000338.1, forward strand.
GGCACCACTGGCGCCAGTCGGTTCCGACTACCAATTTGCGTGCTACGCCCAATTCTCATTCACCTATCCATAGGAGCCCCGGATGACTCGACGATACACCCGCCGTGATTTCGTAAGAAGCGGTGCGTCAATACTGGGAACATTCGTGCTTCCTCGGTATCGAGTTGGTGTGGTTCAGGAGTTTGATCTCGTGCTGAAGAACGGCACGATTTTGGATGGTACCGGGGGACCGGAGTGGCGGGCAGATCTGGGAGTGATCGGAGACACGATCTCGGCGATCGGGTCGATAGACTCGGCACGAGGCTCCAGAATTCTCGACGCGTCTGGTCTCCACGTATCGCCAGGCTTCATCGACATCCACTCGCACTCGGACAGTAGCATTTTTGCCTACCCGACTGCTGACAGTAGAAGTCGGCAGGGAATTACAACCGAGGTGACCGGTCAATGCGGTTTCTCGGTAGCACCGCTGGAAGGTATCGATGCGGATATCCGCCGGACGAACCTCGAAGAGGAAACCGGCGCACCGGTTGAGTGGACGAACGTGGCATCATATTTCGACACGCTCGAGGAAACCGGGATTTCCGTCAATCAAGCCTTCATGCTTGGGCACGGATCGATGAGACAGAACATTGCCGGGCTGGCTAACAGGCACCTCTCGGACGACGAGATGGCGAGGCTGCTACGGTATATCGAGGAAGGTATGGACGAAGGGGCGTTCGGCCTCACGACAGGGCTGGAATACACACCTGGAGCTTTCACACCGACTGAAGAAATAGTAGCCCTTGCACGCGTAGTGGCTCGACGCGGCGGGTTTTACGGATCGCACATTCGCAACGAGGAGTCAGGTCTTTTGTCCGCGATACACGAGGCGATTGAAATCGGCAGGGAGGCCCGATTGCCGGTGGAGATTTCCCATTTGAAGGCTGCGGGAAGGCCCAACTGGTCCAAGCAGCGTGCCGCCCTCAATCTCATAGAATCTGCGCGGCGGGACGGTGTCGACGTCATGGCTGACGCTTATCCATATACAGCATATTCCACTAGCCTCACGATATTCGTTCCCCCGTGGGCATTGGCAGGAGGTTGGGACGGACTCGGAGCGCGATTGGACAATGCAGCCGACCGTTCGCGTATTCGTGATGAAGTTGTCGAATCCGTGATGGGAGATCCTGGGGAGTTCAGCCTGATTGTTATTTCAAGCACCAAAACGGAGGCGAACCGACACTTTGTTGGAAAGAATGTGACAGAGATTGGTGAGTTTTGGGGGTTAGCACCAGTTGATGCCGCACTGAGGTTGCTAGTGGAGGAAGAAGGGACCGTCAGCATGATTGGGCACGGCATGAGCCCCGAGAATGTCGAGATGGTGCTTTCTCATCCTCTAGTCATGGTAGGCTCGGACGGCGCGAGCATTGCCCCTACTGGCAAAGCAGCTGAGACTAGACCGCACCCGCGCCTTTACGGGTGCTGCGCGCGAATCCTGTCGCACTACTGTCGCGAGAGAGGAATCTTCGATCTACCCACAGCGATCAGGAAGATGACCGGGACTCCTGCGGATCAAGCAGGTATACACGACAGAGGTCGCGTTGCGAAAGGCAAGAAAGCCGATTTAGTTGTTTTCAACGCCGCCACCATCAAAGACGAAGCGACATTCGACGATCCGCATCAGTATGCGTCGGGGATTTCATATGTGGTGGTCAACGGTCAAATAGTTGTCGATCACGGTGAGCACACAGGTGCGAGGCCTGGGAGAGTCTTACGGAAGGCGTAAGAGGACGTCTGACGTCGAACAGCCAACATCCAACGGATCGTAGGTAGAGTGCCAGTTGGCTGTTGGATGTTTGCTGGAACTGGAAAGCGTTACCGATTCACACCGGCGTAGACGCCTCTTGTTCGGAGGGGGCTTCCAGCTCCTTGACCCGATTCTGCGTGAGCATTCTCTCTGCGAATTCCAGCCGTTCCTCCAAATCAGCGTGTCGATCCAACACTTCCAGATGCTGCTGCTCCAACAGATCCTCCAGTTCGGCGATACGCTGCTTGAGACCTTCGGTATCTTCACTGTCCTTGAGCTTCCGAAGCGGACCCCTTCCCCAAATCATTACTTTGGCGCCGTAGGTTAGAAGCCCGAGGAAGCTGAGAATGACAATTGGCTCGATGAGGCCGAACAATTGGGGATCCATGACGCAACTCCTATTGTCTCCTGCGACCTTACGAAAGGTAGCGAACGAGGTTTCGAGTCGAAACGGCGTGGTTTGAGGTAAGTGCCATGAACGAAGAACTGCTACGTGCGCATCTGGTTGAATTGTTAGGTGGCGGATCAGCGCACCAGTCAGTGGAAGAAGCGCTGCGCGAGCTTCCCGAGTGGCTGGCGGGCG
>CAYTDU010000339.1:0-6061 GCA_964436395.1 uncultured Gemmatimonadaceae bacterium
TCCGGCAGCATCGTATCCCCCAACGCCGTCGCTCCAGAACTCGGCGGCAATCTGGACCTTTAGATCGAAGGCACCGCTCCTGAATGTACGCCAGAACTTCGATCGATAGGTAATCTGCACGCGAGTGTGCCGTGGTGGCTGCAGGTTGCCCGGTTCGCCCTCGAGCGGAGATGAATACCAAGCGTCGACAGCTAGCGCTCTGGATGACGCCAGCCTAACGTCTGCAACCAGATATCTCGTTGCGCGCGTTGTGTCGAAACTCGACAAAACACCCACCTCAGGCAGCGGCAACGGCAAGTACGGATCGCGCCATACTATGCCGACGTGGCCGGAGAGGGGTTGCGTGCGCATCCCGGCACGAATCGAGCGATCGACGGTCTTTTGCGCCGAGTCGAGTGATATGGCCGGTGCAGCAACTTCATTGCCGTAGTGCACCATTGCTACCAGAGAAAACGGCCCACCATACAGGCCAACCGATCCAACTCCCACGAGCGACGACCGTTCTGCATCGTGTCGAGACCAACGCGCATCACCCGAAACTACAACCCCAACCAACGGCACCCATCCAAAACGTCCCTCGAAGCCCGAGGTGACTCGACTGTCGCCGAGTCGGCCCTTGAGGTCCAAGGTGAAGTTGGGCTGCAGGTAACGAACTCCAAGATATCCCTGCCTCACCCGTTGATCCGGCACCGCGGGGTCGAGCGAATCCGAGGACCAAACGCTCGATGCCACACCTGCTTCCGCACGCAATCCCAAACCACTCGCCAGCGAACCTGCATGCAAGGTGAACAGATAGTCGGTGCGGTCCCCGTAGCGGGGCGCAACGGTGAAGTCGGATTGTCCTCCCACGACATCCCGATCGTGCGTTTGCCGTCGAAGTTGGTATGTGGCACCGAACACGTCAGAGGGCAACCACTCGAGGCGAGTCCAGATGTCAAATGTCTGATCCGTCCGGTTGGAGCCGCTGGCTCCGTCACTGCCGACAAAATCGGCTGCCAGGTTCAGGCCCAATCCGTTGGCCATTCGCTTTTGAAACACGCCCGCGTATGCGCCCGTCGAGAAGTCGCCGGCGAGGACTCTCAGGGCCGAGCGCGGTTGTGTGGACGCATGGGTTGTCGAGACCAGGTAAACTCTCAATGCGGAAGGCAGCACGTGCACGTCGACGCGATCAACGTACGTCAAGTTCACACGACCGGGGTCGTGTTGCAGCGAGTCGCGCCCCAACGGGGCCATAGGAAGGCCGTCCCAATACAATTCAATCCCCGCCGCACCCCGCCCCGCGTACATGACATACTCGGGTTGGCCCAGGAATCCGGTGCGTGCCACGTAGACGCCCGGAATTGACGCCAGAAGATCCGCGAGCGTAACTCCCGCCATCCAGCGGACGGAATCCCGCGCAAAGGTGTAGCGCGTGCCCGGTGGCAGGGGCCCGAGAGGAACCGCAGGTTCTGGAACTGGTAAGGCTAGTGCAGTGTCAATGGCCGGTACAGAATCGACCTGAACACTGTCCTGCGGAGGTATGACGGAATCCGCTGGAGTCAAAGCAGAGTCGGCTACTACCACGGTCGTGTCTTGAGCGAACGCGGGAACCGCCGCACAAGAAAGCGAGAAATGAACCAGCGCGGCAGTGAAGCCTGCGCCCCTCGTCGGCTTCACCCGGTCAGGCGCCCGAGCACGAACTGGGCAAACAACCTCACACATACTCCCGTGGGTCCCTTTGGCATGTCGGGGCGGTCAGCCTCTGTGTATGCCGTTCCCGCAATATCCAGGTGTGCCCACGGATAGTCTTCCACGAACTCTCGGAGGAACCAACCGGCGGTGATCGTGCCGGCCGGGCGGCCTCCACTGTTCTTCACATCAGCAACATCCGACTTGACCTGCTCTCGGTATTCCGACCAGAGCGGAAGCGGCCAGCACCTCTCACCGGCGAGATCGCCAGCCCAGCGCAGTTCCTCGAGTAGAGAGTCATCGTTGGACATGAGACCGGTGGCATGGTAGCCTAACCCAATCACGACGGCGCCTGTGAGGGTGGCCACGTCGATAACGCACGATGGCTTGAAACGACGCACATACGAGAGAGCGTCACACAATATCAAACGGCCTTCGGCATCGGTGTTGACCACCTCAATCTGCTTCCCTAGATGGCTTTTGATGATATCGCCGGGTTTGAGTGCCGATCCGGACGGCAAATTCTCAGTCGCGGGCACTAGTCCCACGACATTGAGTTTCGGCTTCAGGTGCCCGAGAGTCTCGAACAAGCCAAGCACGGCCGCGGCACCCGACATGTCATATTTCATGCTTTCCATGCCGGCTGACGGCTTTATGGAGATACCTCCTGAATCGAACGTTATCCCTTTTCCTATGAAGCATAGGGGGGCGGCCCGTCCGGCGCCGTTGTACTTCAGCGCGATGAACCGAGCCTCTTGCTCCGAACCTTGCGCCACCGCCTGCAACGCCCCCATTCCCTCACGCTTGATCTGATTTGGACCAAGTACGTTGACCGTGTGTCCATGTTCCTTGGCAATGCGGCGGGCAACCGTGGCCAAATAGGTGGGAGTGCACACGTTACCCGGCGTAGCCTGCAGGGACCGGGCAAGCGCCTGACCGGCCGCGATCGCATCACCCAACTTGCGCCCCTGCTCTGCAGCTGCTCGTTCACCTCTATCTACGACAATATCCACGCGGTCCAAAGTTGCGTCGTTGTCATCTTCGGCCTGGAACTCAGTGAATTTCCACGCACCCTGTGCCGCACCCTCCACAACGACCTGACCCACGTCACGGGGAGTAACGCCACCGCGCGCTTCTTCGGTTACGTGAACTGCCATCGCTGAGACCTTCGCGGACACCGCCCGCCTGGCTGCTACAGCGGCACATTTCCGGACGACCGCCCGCGAAATCTCTTCAAGTTTGCCCGCACCGACCAAGAGCACCCGCTTTGGACCGGTCTTCGGATACACCATTGCAGTCTGATCCGATTTCCCAGAGAAATCCCCTGCTGTAAACACCCGGGTCAATTCCCCATTCAATGCGGCGTCGTAAGTTTGCAGACTGGCGGGAATCTTCTCGTTCGTTGCCTCGCCAACAACGATCGCTAGGAGTGGGACGCGCAGTCTTTCGAGCCCTGTGACCTTCACTGATGATTTCACGGTGCCTTCTTCGCTATGGTTGCCGGACGTGCATTGACTCGAATCAGTCGAGTTCAGCATTCGATTGAGCGCCAGCGAAAGTCACGACTCAGTCCGTGTTCCACTGACACGTAATGGCGCCGCAAAACCTAAGTCGATTTCGCACTCTCCTGCAAGCCATACGTATCAGACGACACCATAAACTTCGAGCGCTCATAGGCTTCGAGCAGGGTCCAGCACCACGCTCACTACTCGACAGAGCAACCGCTGACACCACCGAGCGAGATTTTGGGTTGTTTACGGCAGTAGCGAAAAATGAGGTTTCACTGCAACGGCAGCGCTACATGCAGGTGGTCTGCCGTACCGACATGCCGCAGCGTCTCGAGGCCTGCGGCCCTGAAATAGAACTCTACGGCCCAGTTTCTCCACTCTTTCCTTCCAGCAGTACGCAGATCCATTGCATGTACGAATCCGTCACTCTGCTTGTAATGCATCGATTCTGCCTGGACCGCCAGGCCCATCGCGGCATAGTCCTCGGGAGTGCGCTGGAGGTCGGTGATCACGATGTCCCGGTCGACTAGGATCATGGTACTGACGGCAATCCGCAGCATCGGATGCAGCGAACGGTAATACTCCTGCACTTCCGGCGTCTTGGCATTGACACTCGACAGATAGAGCAGCGTATATCCGCAATATGCCAACACCAAAGGGAGCGCGACCCGTTTCGCGACCAACCTGACCCTAGCCTTTCCCGTGAGTTTCTTCGAGACAACGGCCGAGTACAGCGTGAGCACAATGCCCGTGGCAACCACGCCGCCGGCCAGTGCGACCCAGGTCTGGAAGGCGTAGGTGGCGTACAGATAGATGGAGACTCGAACGAGAACCGCGAACGGGAGTAAAATCAGAACAACCAGGCCCAGCAGGAGGAAAAACAAGCGCACCAGAATCGGTCGCCGTTTTGGCTTCTCTACCGGAGCTTCCCAGGTGATACCGGTCTCGGTCACCTGCGGAACGTTCAATAAGATCTGATCTCGGTTCACATCTTCAATTACGAACCGAGAAAAGCGTCAGTTTCGAGTGTATTTCTGTTAAAGGTCCAGATCCGGCCTTGGGAATGCGCTCAACGACTCTCTCACCTGCTGGGCTAAGGCAAGAGGGTGCAGCGGTTTCCGCACCACGGCGTCGGCCCATGACGTCTGATCGCCACGTCCCGTCTCGCTCTCGAACATGATTACGCGTACGCCCGCACCTACCTCTCTGATTTCTCTGACAGCATCCTGGAATTCCGGATCGTCCGTCGGGAAATCGATCACGACCACGCCCACTTTGTCCGGTTGTGTGCGCACGAGCTCCACGGCGGCGGCGGCCGTCCTTGCGCTGAGCACCTCAACACCGGCACGTTCGAGCACGGCACGTGTGTCGTCGATAACCCACTTGTCTTTTCCCGCCACTACTACCGTGTTCCTGTCGTCCACTTGCTGTCCAGCAACGCCTTCAGACTGTTCATCGGCTTTCACGTCTGCCACCAAACGTTCCGGCTGCCGAATCGGAGAAACGATGCACTGATATCCGTGGATATTCCCCTCACCATCGGTGCGGAGCGTCGCCGCCAGGTAGCCCTTGAATGTTTGTCCCAATTTCGTCAAGAACTCCACCTCGAGATCCCTCACGGCCCCCTGTTCCTGTACAATTCTCTGGAACTCCCGAATGTCTTCGTGATTTTTGTAAAGTTTCCTGGCCTCGAGTCCAACGAACTCTGCCCTCGTATAACCGAACAGATCAATGGCGCTGTCATTGACATCGGACACCGATCCGTCACGGGCAGACAAGTAGATGGCATCTCGGGACAAATCGAACAGGCTGCGGTATTTGTCTTCGCTCTCTCGTAACGCCTGCTCAGTGCGATGTCTCCTATTCACATCACGCGCCACCACCAGCATGTACTGCCGGTCGCCGAATTTCCGCCTGGCCAGAGCGACCTCAACCGGGAAGGAAGTGCCGTTGCGGCGGCGGTGGGAACCACTGTCATATACGGATGGTCGATCTGCATCGCGAGTGTCGGTAACGTGGTCCGCGACGCCGTCGGCGCTCTCTAGTGGAAAATCGAGATCCAAATCCTGCACACCCATTGTGAGCAGTTTATCTCGGCGTTGGCCCAACCATCGGCAGGCGGTTTCGTTCGCATCCACGAATCGACCGGTCTCGGGGTCCGTTATGAAGATGGCCTCTCCAGCCTGATCCATGATCTTGCGGAATCTGCTGAGTTCCTGCTCGCGACGCTCTTGCTCGGCCAGGAGTGCCGAAACCTCTTCCCTGTCAGCCGTGATTTGGTCGAGCTTTGCCTGGAGCTCTTCGATTTGCGCCCTGAACTCGTCTTCGCTCCGCTTCCAGCGAGTGATATCCCTGGCTATTACGGTTGCGGAGACAACGCCCGTGCTGCGCTGATTTGGCGCTATTCTGCAGTGATACCAAGCATCGGGCGCAAACGGCGGCTTTCCGTTGCACACAAAAGCATCTGAAGCACCCTCGGTGAATACTCGGGAAAGGGCATGCCGCACGGCGTTCTGATGCTCGAGCGAGACGTATGCGTAGATGCTGCGGCCAACTGCGCTGCCATCGGGGGTATCCGGAACCGATCGATTCAAAAATAGAATCGTGCCGTCTTCCTTCAGGATCAGGACGATATCCGGCTGATACCCTGCCTCAACCGATGCAGCGATTGCAGCGGCATTGGCCGAAGGACGTTCGGAACTGACGACACCGGGTCCCTTGGATACGAGTCTTTCCTCGGATCCTGAGCCGGATCTCCCGGTGCCCCATGCTCTCGTAGTTCTTTCGTCCACTCCTCGTAACCTCACGTTCCCAACATCAATCAGGGACCGTCACCTTTCCACATTTCAACATCGACCTCTTCCTACCACAACTTGAATGCTGTG
>CAYTDU010000340.1:0-6058 GCA_964436395.1 uncultured Gemmatimonadaceae bacterium
TCTTCGGAGCGATCATCTTCGCCAGGTGGCCACCTGGCGAATGGAGATTCGCACGATTGTGGCAGCGCTGAGGCGTCGTGCGGCGGGTGGCTCTCCAGCCAAGACAAACGAACCGTGGGGATACGGACATTGGGTCGGGCACATCGAACGCAACTGGACGCGGCCTGATTTCGGACTAGCTCATGCGGTCCCGTACGTTGTTCGGTTTCAACAGTTGATCGAGCAGCGCGATGCTCTTCAGATGGAACGCGCGCTCCTCGATACGGTTTACCGGGAACTCGCCAGGATTCGTGACCTCCACCATTTCGACTTCGAATCCGTGGCGTTGTACGTGTTTATGTGGGATATCATCGCCCGTTGGACAGGATACGACAAAGAACGGGCGAAAGAGAGATTTGATCTACTGGTGGGCGAAGGATTGGGTGAATACTCCGATCTCTTTGCCACGGCCGGGTGATAAAGCAGTAACGTGGGAGTTAGCAATGGAAAGTGAATCGGGGCAACGCTTCAACTGTAGAGTCGTTGCCGTTCAAGAAGGACTGGTCACGATCGAGGTCGAGGAGGTTGCTGACGCTGCAGCCGTTCTGACTAAGAACGAGGTGGTCCTGATTTGCCCTCGAGGTACCGATCAAAAGCTTCGCGCCGAAGTACTCAGAATACGAGGACACACCGCGGAAGCTCAGGTGTTCGAGGAAACCAAGGGAGTTGCGGTTGGTGATCCTGTCGAACAGACCGGCACATTGTTGTCAGCCGCTCTGGGCCCTGGGCTGCTGGGTCAGGTGTACGATGGCCTGCAATCCCCTCTCGAGACCGTCGCTGCGGAGCACGGCTTTTTCCTGCCAAAGGGTATCGATGTTCCACCTCTCGATCTGAAAGCGAAGTGGGGCTTCGCTCCCAAGGTCAGGACGGGCGCCAAACTGAAGGCAGGCGACGTCGTAGGCACGGTCCAGGAAGGGCGTTATACCCACAAGATCATGGTTCCGTTTGCGGAACCGGGCTACGTGGATGTCGACTGGATACAGCAGGGAGACTTCACCATAGATACGCCTATCGCGCGGATCAGAGACGAGCGCGGCCGCGAGCGAGAGCTGACCATGGTACAGCGCTGGCCGGTTCGTAAGGCTCTCCCTGACAACCTCCTGACGCGACGCAGCAGTGAACGTCTGTATCCGACAGAGCTGATGGTTACGACGCAGCGCTTAATCGATACGTTCTTCCCGATAGCGCGCGGTGGTACAGCATGTATTCCGGGCCCGTTCGGGGCAGGTAAGACGGTGCTGCAGAATCTCATATCGCGCTATTCGTCGGTGGACATCGTGATCGTCGTAGCGTGTGGTGAACGCGCGGGTGAGGTGGTTGAGACTATTGCCGAGTTTCCGCACCTCACAGATCCGAAGACGGGCGGACCGCTCATGGACCGCACGATCATAATCTGCAACACATCGTCGATGCCCGTTGCCGCGCGTGAGGCGTCCATCTACATGGGAATTACGCTAGGCGAATACTACAGGCAGATGGGTTACGACACTCTCCTGCTCGCCGACTCCACATCCAGATGGGCGCAGGCAATGCGCGAGACCTCCGGCCGGATGGAGGAGATTCCGGGCGAGGAGGCTTTCCCGGCATATCTCGATTCGTCCATTAAGAGCGTGTATGAACGCGCCGGGCTCATTAAGACGAATGACGGCAGTGTGGGTGCTCTAACGATGATTGGAACGGTGTCACCGGCCGGTGGGAACTTCGAGGAACCGGTTACTCAGTCGACGTTGGCGACGGTCAGGTCGTTCCTCGGCCTGAGTGCGGACCGGGCATACAAACGGTTCTATCCGGCCGTAGATCCGCTACGCTCCTGGTCCAGATATCGTGAGCAACTGGCCGACTGGTTCGATTCCGAAGTGTCCAAGGGCTGGACCGACCAGGTGCAGGAAATGACGGACTTGTTGCATCGTGGTGACTCGATTCAACAGATGATGCAGGTGACGGGTGAAGAAGGTGTCACGGTTCCGGACTATGTCATCTACCAGAAGGCCCTGTTGGTCGACATGGTTTATCTACAGCAGGATGCGTTTGACGAAGTAGACGTGAGCGCCCCGCTCGAACGGCAGAAGCACTGCTTCGGATTCCTCTATGACCTTGTGACGCGCGAATACAAGTTCGAAAACAAGGAACAGGTGCGGGATTACTTCCTGCGACTCACTGGACTGTTCAAGAATTTCAACTATTCGAGTGAAGATTCACCGGACAGAGCGAAGTATCTCAAACAGATGGAAGAGTTTGCCGATTCGGTGACTGTTGCGGTTCAATAGAAGGTGATCTTTGTAGGGCGCCGTGTTTGTTTTTTTAAATCACAGCTGACGTGATTTGGAGGAGTGATTAAATGGCTAGGAATATCGTGTTTCTGGGCCCGCAGGGATCCGGAAAAGGAACCGTGATCGGGAAGATCAAAGACAAGTATGGGGTTCCACATATATCCACTGGTGACATGTTCCGCGAGGCCCTGAAAGAGGGCACCGAGTTCGGAAAGAAGGCTCAGGAATACATGAACCGCGGCGAGCTGGTGCCGGACGACGTTACCTGTGGTATGGTGAACGAGCGAATTGCCCGCGACGACTGCGTGAACGGGTTCATGCTCGATGGATTCCCGCGGAACCTGAAACAGGCCGAGGCCCTGTCGGAGATTACGACTATCAACACTGCCGTACTGCTGGACGTGCCGGAAGAGGTCTCACTGGAACGCCTCTCGGGTCGTCGCCAGTGTCGCGAATGCGGAACGATATTCCATCTATCGTTCGTGCCGCCCAAGAAAGAAGGTGTCTGCGACAAGTGCGGTGGTGAGCTATACCAGAGGGACGACGACAAGGCCGAGGCAATCAAAGAGCGTTTGGCGATCTATCGCGCAGAAACAATGCCAATCGTCGGGTACTACGAGGGCAAGGGCGTGCTGGTGAAGGTGAATGGCGCCGGTTCACCCGATGAAGTCGTCACTGAAATTTTGGAGAAACTCGGATAGGATCGACACGGGAGAGGTCCTTTGCTTGACCTGTACCCGGCGATATATTCTTGCCGGCTCCCGTGTAGGTAGATCCTCCTGAATCCGAGCATACCAATCTTCCATGAGCGGTATCCCCGGCAACTGGGGTAGGCTCTACCAAATGCGGGTGTCGGCAGATGCTGGCACACTCGGGAGTTCGCGTTTCTCGTAAAGGGGGGCGAGGGTTCCCTTTTTTGTACTCGACAGCCACTCAGTGGCGTCTTGAAAGGAACTAGATATGGAGAGTTGGTTTTACCTCATCCCGGCGGCAGGCGTCCTTGCCCTGCTGTTTGCGCTGGTGAAATCCTCATGGATCGGCAAGCAAGACGCAGGAACCGATGTCATGCAGGAGATCGCCGGCCACATTCAGGAAGGTGCCATGGCATTCCTGTCGAGGGAGTACAAGGTCCTGGCGATCTTCGTGGTAATCGTTGCAGTTCTGCTGGCAATCGGCAATGCGGCACAGGAGACAAGTCACTGGCTCATCGGCGTCTCGTTCATGTTGGGCGCGATCTGCTCTGGCCTCGCGGGCTACTTCGGCATGAAGGTCGCCACCAAGGCTAACGTGCGTACGACCAGCAAAGCCCGTGAAGGCTTGAACGGCGCGCTGGCTATCGCGTTCTCGGGTGGTGCGGTGATGGGTATGTCTGTGGTTGGGCTCGCCGTAGTTGGGCTCAGCGTTCTGTTGATTGTATACGAAGCCATTTTCATGGGTGGTGCTGACGCTTGGGGTTGGCCTCGCTTGCTTCAGGTTATTACAGGATTCTCGCTAGGCGCATCGTCCATCGCTCTGTTTGCACGTGTCGGTGGCGGTATTTACACCAAAGCCGCTGACGTCGGTGCCGACTTGGTTGGTAAGGTCGAAGCCGGCATTCCCGAGGATGACCCTCGTAACCCCGCCGTGATCGCAGACAACGTTGGTGACAACGTAGGTGACGTGGCCGGCATGGGTGCGGATCTGTTCGAGTCGTACATCGGTTCGATCGTTGGTTCGATGATCCTCGGCGCTACTTTTATTCCTGCACTCGCAGGCGACGGGTTCAATGGGCTCAGCGCCGTCTTCTTGCCGTTGATCCTCGCCGCGATCGGCATTGTTGTGTCGATCGCCGGTACGTTTTTCGTACGTACTTCAGAGGGTGGGAACCCCCAGGCTGCTCTCAACATCGGTACGTTTGGTGCCGCTATACTGATGCTGATCGTGTCGTTCTTCGTGATCAGGATGATTCTCCCAGCAACTTGGACGGTCGGAGGTACTGAGTACACAGCGATTGGTGTGTTCTGGGCTACCATCGCCGGTCTGGCAGGCGGAACTGCCATCGGCCTGATCACCGAGTATTACACCGCTGAGAACCGTTCGCCTGCTCAGGGAATCTCGAAGGCGTCCGAGACCGGTGCTGCTACGAACATCATCGCTGGGCTGGCTCTAGGCATGAGAAGCACAGCGTGGCCGGTGATTGCGCTCTGCGCTGCGGTCCTCATTTCTTATCAGTTCGCTGGCCTCTACGGCATTGCCATTGCAGCGCTCGGTATGCTGTCCACAACTGGTATCCAGCTCGCTGTTGATGCGTACGGTCCGATCGCCGACAACGCCGGCGGTATCGCCGAAATGGCCGGTTTGGGTCCGGACGTGCGTTTGCGCACAGACAAGCTCGACGCTGTCGGCAACACGACTGCCGCCATCGGTAAGGGCTTTGCGATCGGTTCGGCCGCTCTCACAGCTCTTGCCTTGTTCAGCGCCTTCACGACTACCGTCGGCCTCGAGAGCATCGACGTGATGGTTCCGAAGGTAATGGTCGGCATTCTGCTGGGTGCAATGATGCCGTTCCTGTTCTCGAGCTTTGCCATGGAGGCGGTTGGTAAGGCGGCCTTCTCGATGATCGAGGAAGTCCGCTATCAGTTCAAGAACATCGAAGGTCTGATGGAAGGCAAAGCGAAGGCAGACTTCCGGCGTTGCGTTGACATCTCGACTGCCGCTGCGATCAAGCAGATGATCGCACCGGGTCTCATCGCAGTTCTGGTTCCCGTCTTCGTTGGCTTCCTGGGTAAGCCCGAGATGCTTGGCGGCCTGCTCGCAGGCGTCACCTCGTCCGGCGTGCTCATGGCGCTATTCATGGCCAACACCGGTGGTGCGTGGGACAACGCTAAGAAACACATCGAGGCAGGCAACTTTGGCGGCAAGGGCTCCGACCCGCACAAGGCCGCTGTTGTCGGTGACACCGTTGGTGATCCTTTCAAAGACACCGCCGGTCCGTCGCTCAACATCCTCATTAAGTTGATGGCGGTAGTTAGCCTGGTGATTGCTCCGCTGCTCTAGGGCGCGAGCCGATACAACTTGAAGTACTTCGGGGGCCGCAATAGCGGCCCCCTGTCTTTCGTGCCACGGATCTCCCGTGTGAGGCATGAGCTTTTCCGCGAACGACTACCTTGCGTGCCCCCCGGTACTGGATTGCCAGTGTTGGCACTTCGTATTTGGCGGGAATTTCAAAGCAGAGAGGAAGCCACCCATGGCCGATCCACGACAAGTTGCTGGCCAAGTTCAACGGCTTCGGTAAATTCGAGGAGGTGCCGAAGAAGGCTTATGCTAGCTATCGGCGCAAGAAACAGTATGCCTCTTTGTGAAGGGAGCAGCACATGGAACTCGGCGCGTTCTCCATCAGCTTGGCCGTCAAGGATCTCCAGGCGTCTAGAACGTTCTACGAGAAGTTTGGGTTCACTCATTTCGGCGGTGACGCCTCGCAGAACTGGTTGATAATGAAGAATGGCGATCACGTCATCGGCCTGTTTCAGGGAATGTTTGAAAAGAATACGCTGACGTTCAATCCTGGCTGGGACAGCAGCGCAAACAAACTCGAGAACTTCACCGATGTGCGCGATCTCCAAAAGCAACTGAAGGCAGAGGGCGTGAAGCTAGCACTTGAGGCCGATGAGTCCACAGAAGGACCTGCCAGCTTCATTTGTTCGACCCCGACGGGAATCCCATACTGGTCGACCAACACGTGTGACAGTGACTGCGGCCCTAGGCGAAGC
>CAYTDU010000341.1:0-6052 GCA_964436395.1 uncultured Gemmatimonadaceae bacterium
ACCAGGTTTGGGATCGCACAGACACCAACGGCGATGTTCGCAAACACCCAGATCGTCTCGACATCGGCCACTCCCGCGAACACCACTGGCGGGATGAAGTAGAGCCATCGCACGTACCTGAGCCCTTGTTTTCCAAAGACATTGAGTGCCGCGGTCTCGAAGTATATGAAGAAGCCAATCTGTGTTGAGAGGCAGAAGGTGAGAATGCAAAAGGAAATCAGACCACTCGCAACATTCTCAGGAAAGACCGCTGAGAACGCAGAGATCACCAACTCAATTCCGGACTCGCCAGTAGAAAGGACACCGGTCGACAAGATCGCGAACGACGTTATAGTGCAGATGATGAACGTGACGACGAAGACCTCGAATGCACCCCACATTCCCTGCTGAAATGGGTGTTTTGTGTCCGCAGTAGCATGAGCCATTGGGGCGGTTCCCATACCGGCTTCATTGCTGAACATGCCCCGTGCCATCCCCTCGCGTATCGTCACCATCACAACCGATCCCGCGAAACCTCCGGCTGCCGGAATGGGTGCAAAGGCGTGTTTGAAGATCAAGCCAAAGACGTCCGGTATCGCCCCGTAATTGACGAGGAATAGCGTGAGCCCCCCGACGATGTAGACGAACGACATGAACGGCACCAACCGCTCACTGAACCGGCCGATGCGACGAACACCACCAATCACGACAATTGCGGTTACGATCGTCATGCTCCCGGCAACGAAGTATGGATTGATGTTGTAGCTAGCGAGAAACGCCCTGCCTACCGTATGTGCCTGCAGGAGCGATGCACTGCACAGCGCATTGATGACAACACCACCACTGAACAGCACAGCGAGGAAACGCCAGCCCAATCCGCGATCGATGTAATACATCGGTCCGCCGCGGATACGGCCGGTTTCATCGATATCGCGATAGTGAACCGCGAGGGTGATCTCGGCAGTCTTTGTAATAGTGGCGAACAGAGCCAACAACCACATCCAAAAGATCGCACCCGGCCCACCGATGGAAAGGGCGGTCGCCACTCCGGCGATGCTCCCCATTCCCACCGTGCTGGCCAGCGCCGTGCTTGCTGCCTGGAAGGGCGTCATTCTTCCCTTGCGCTTGGCCTCATCCCGGACGCCTTCTCCTCCCCGTTCTCCAGCACCTCCATCCGTCTTCACGATCGACCCAAAAGTACTCTTCAGAATGAGACCTAGCTTCCGAACTTGAAACGCCTTCGTACGAATCGTGAGGTACACCGATACAGATGCAATGAAGACCATAGTCCCAGGTCCCCACAACAACTCATCCACCCAAGCGGCAAAGTTCAGGATGTGTTCAATCAACTCTCAGAACTCCCTTCCCATCGTCTCATTGGCTGCCGGCGACCTCCCGCGCCCTGTTCACCGTATCGATCATATCCGCGGCAGTCACCAGAGGGGAGATCGCCACCAAGCGCAGCACCGTCTTTCCACCGATCTGCGATATGGAAACGGGCCGTTGGCCCTCCCTCAGCAATGTGTCGTACACATGTGTCTGCAACTCATCCAGCTGCGTCGCAGCAACATCCGTGGGGATTACCCGGAAGCACAGGATTCCCGTGTCTGGGCTATGGCAAAGTTCAAGGTCGGATTGGTCCGTAACGTAGTCTGCCAGTTTTGTGATAGCATTCAGCGGGGCACTCAGCCTCTTGATGACACCGCTGAGGCCTTGATGCCTGATGGACGTGACAAGAGGAAGCACAGTCATTGGCCGAGTCGTGGGAATCGATTTCACACCAGGGTTGGGCTCTACTGCGTCTTCACGATTCCAGTAGCTGCTGTAGAGAGTCACTCGGCGAAAGTCAGCAGAATGACGCACAAAGAGGACTGAACTCGGGATCGGCACTCCCATTTGCTTGTGCGGGTCCCACGTGATCGAGTCGGCACGCTCCACTCCATCAAAAAGGTGGCTCCAGTCGGGCACTAGCTTGTACGCGAGACCGTACGCCCCATCGACGTGCAGCCATGCGCCCAGCTCCTCGCAGATATCGGCAATGGGCGGAACTGGATCGACCGCGCCGGTCGAAGTCGTCCCCGTTGTCGCCACAATGCAGAACACCTCCCTCTTCCCCCTTCCCCCTTCCCCTTCCCTCATCTCCCTCAGCTTCTCCCTCAATGCATGCACATCAATCCGGCAGTTTGAATCGTTTGCGACCGGCACCAGACACGACTCCCCCAACCCCAGCATCCGCACAGCATGTTTGAGCGAGAAATGCACATCTTCCGAGCAAACCACAGCCAGGCTCGATGGATCTCTGAAGCCCTGGACGCCTGACTCCGCCAGCTTGAATCCGCAGCGTTCCGCATGCCTGTCCAGAGCCATGTATATCGCCTGCTGGTTGGCGTATGTGCCGCAGTACATGATGGTGGCATCGGAGCCAGCGCCGAGCCCAAACAGATGACACAGTGCTTTGCAGCACATCTCCTCCAACACAGCACCACCCGGTGAGACCTGCCAGTTCGTTACGCCCTGATTGTGTCTCACAGCGATCTGTGCACCGACTTCCGCACCCGCCTCCGGAGCCGAGTTGAAAAGGAAGTGAAATGAAGGCAGCTCGTAGCGCCCTAGGTGGGGTACGAGCTTCTCCTCTATCAGGTCCGTGACCTCTTCGAGAGAAAGCCCCTCCTCCTGGAATCGAACGAGGGGCTCGAGGTCAGCGGCCACCTGATCCGGCGACGCGCCAGAATAGATCCGTGACGTTCGATCAGCCGTCATGTATCACACCGTTCCGCAACAAAGACATAGTGATTACCGAGTCAGAGCGACCGGTGTATGTATCGTCCCCTGCCCCTAACTGCCAAACACTCCTCTCCATCCACAATCAATTCGCCACGCGAGAACACCTTCACGATCTTACCCTGCACGTCGATTCCCTCATACGCGGACCAATCAGCGCCCATGTGCAGAGTATCGTGGCCCATCGTCCACCTCGCATTGGGATCGAAGAAGACGATATCGGCATCGCTACCCGGCGTAAGGCTTCCTTTCGACGGCGAAAGTCCGAACAGTCGGGCCGGGTTTGTGGCGATCAAGTCGACGAAATGCGGCAACGATATCCGCTCTTTGGCAACACCTTCCGAATAGAGCATGTGCAGCCTCGTCTCAACACCCGGTATTCCGTTCGGGCACTTGTCGAACCTGTCGATGCCGTAGAGCTTGGCCTCCCACGAATACGCAGCGTCGTCAGATGTCACCATTGCTATTTGACCAGCCTGGAGTCCATTCCAAAGCCTATCTTGGACCGTTTTCTCTCTGAGGGGAGGAGAGCAGATCCATTTGATACCGTCATCACGTTCCAACACCTCTTCGGTGAACATCAAGTAGTGAGTGCAAGTTTCAGCGGTGATATCCAAACCTTCGGCACGAGCTGCCGTGATCAGTCTCAGTCCGCCATCACTCGCCAGGTGAACCACGAAGAACTTGGCGCCAGTGTTGCGAGCCATCTCGACGATGCCACGAATTGCTTCGGTCTCAACCTCAGGGGGTTTGCTCTTTGCGTGGTATATCGACCCCGTCTTGCCGGCGCTGATTAGGCGTGGGACGTTCTCCTCTATTGTCCTGTTGTCCTCCGCGTGCAGCATCAACATCCCGCCCGAGTCGGATAGCCGCTTCGCGATGCGTTCGAGATCCTCCATCTCTATCAGCAGGCCATCTTCGCGATAGGTCATGTAGCACTTAATCGTCGCGGCCCCTTGTTCAACGATGAGGGGGATTTCGTCGAGTGTCTCGTCCGTCGATTGGGTAATTACCGGGTGCGTGCCCCAGTCCACCAGGGCCTTGCCAGCGGCTTCATCGCGCTTGTCTTGGAGAGTCTTTGCCAGCGTACCACCCGGCACCTGATTTGAGAAATCGACCACGCTGGTGACTCCGCCATACGCGGCGGCGAGAGTGCCGGTGTAATAGTCGTGTACACTCACCGTGCCCATGAACACGTCATTGAAGTGAACGTGAGTGTCGACGGCACCCGGGAAAACCAGGAGACCACCGGCATCGATCACCACGTCGGCTCCGGCATCTCCGAGGTCTCCCACGGCACGTATGCGCTCGCCTTCAACGAGAATATCTGTCTGTACCACGGTGCTGCCCAATACCACAGTGCCACCGCGAATTTGTTTCAAGTTGTTTGGCATGGGCGTTAATCCTCGGCTTGGTCGAGCTCCATTACCGACTCCGCGAACACATCCACACCTTTTCGCGCTAGTTCTTCCGTGAGAACGAGAGGTGGTAAGAACCGCGCGACGTTGAAGTAATGACCACCGATTTCAATGAGCACTCCTCGCTGATGGCAGAGCGTACGCACCTTTGCAGCAAGTTCTGGCGCGGGTTCCTTGGTTGCTTTGTCCTTGACAAATTCGACTCCGAGCATCAGTCCTTTGCCGCGCACCTCGCCGACAATACTCGTATCTGCCTCAAGTTCCTTGAGCCAACCCAGCATCTTCTCACCTAGTGCCAACGCATGGTCGGCGAGGTTGGTCTCGAGCATGAATTCGATGCCAGCTGCTCCACCGGCGTACGCGACCATGTTGCCCCTGAACGTGCCGATGTGTTTGCCCGGCGACCAAGTGTCGAGCTTCTCTTTGTAAGCAACGGCTGAGATCGGAAAGCCGACCCCACCAAGCGCCTTACTCATTGTCATGATGTCAGGCACCACCCCGGTGTGCTCGCAAGCGAACATCTTCCCGGTGCGGCAGAAGCCTGCCTGTATCTCGTCGTCGATCATGAGTATGTCGTATTTGTCGCACACTTCGCGGATCTTCGGCAGGAATCTCTCGTCCGGCACGATTGAGCCACCCTCACCCTGAATCGATTCGACCAAAATTGCAGCTGGGTGCCCTACACCCGAGTGCGAATCCTCTACGACGTGCTCGAGGTAACTCCCGCACTCGAGATCACACTTGCCGGCCTCCTGGCCAAACGGGCACCTGTAACAATACGAGTAGGGCACAAAATGCACTTCAGGAATCAGCGGCAAAAAGTCGCCTTTGAACGGCGAGCCGCTACAGAGAGAGAGTGCACCAGCAGTCATACCATGATAGGCCCCTTCGAACGAGATCATTGGGTACCGCTTGGTGTTGTATTTGGCTAGTTTGGTGGCCGCCTCCACGGCGTCGGACCCTGTTGGTCCGCCGAAGAAGATCTTGTTCAACCCGTCTGGAAGAACGCTTGCCAGAGTCTCGACCATCGCCTGCCGAGTGGGACTCGGCATATCCAGTGTGTGCGTGACATCGTCGAGTTGCCGTTTCGCCGCATCAATCACGGCTGGGTTGGAGTGTCCCACGTTGATCACACCGGCGCCACCAAAGAAGTCGATATAGACGTTTCCATCGACGTCTTCTATGGTGGCACCCATCGCCCGTCTGAAAGCCATCGGCATGCCACGCGGGTAGGAAACCGCCGAACTCTCGTGTTCGCTCTGGTACTCTAGGAGCGCCTGTGAATCGGGCCCTGGTGGGGTCACTTTGATCGCTGGCGCGTCTTGGTATGAAAGCTCTTCGAAACCCACTGTAAGTCTCCTGAGTATGGTCGCTAGTCAATATGGAAACAGATTGTCTTGGGCTCGGTCATCTCTTGCAGCGAGAACTTGATGCCTTCCCTGCCGAGCCCTGACTTCTGCGTGCCGCCGAACGGCATGGAATCGAGACGGTAGTCCGTGGAGTCGTTGATCATGACTCCGCCGCAATCCAGTTCGTAAGCGAACTTGAACGCCAGGTTCACGTCCTTGATGAATACGGCTGCATGAAGACCAAACGGAAGACTGTTGGCTTTTTCGAGTGCCTCTTCAAACGCATCGACTCGGTAGAGATTCACCGTTGGACCAAAGACCTCGTCTTTGTGGATTGTGGCTTCTTCGGGAACATTCTCGAGAACTGTCGGCTCCATCAGCGCCTTGTCTCTTCCACCTCCGCACAGAACAGACGCTCCCATCTCCACGGATTCCTTTACCCAATTCTCGACTCGTGCTGCCTCGCCCTCAGTGATCATCGGGCCCATGTCCGTCTCGTCGAGCATCTTGTTGCCGATCTTGTAC
>CAYTDU010000342.1:0-6029 GCA_964436395.1 uncultured Gemmatimonadaceae bacterium
GATGTTTCTGGGTCAGGGGGTGTTCAAAGCCGCCATATCGGGAGCTCCAGTAACTGACTGGCGGTTGTACGACACGATCTACACCGAACGTTACATGAGGACTCCTCGAGAAAATGCGCGCGGCTACGACAACGGTGCGCCTCTCAAACACGTCGACAAGCTCACCGGGAACTTGTTGGTAGTGCACGGCACCAGCGATGATAATGTTCACTTCCAGAACACTGTGCAGTTGGTGCATGCTCTCGAGCAGGCAGGCAAACAGTTCGACATGCGCATATATCCCGGGCAGCGGCACGGATTCCGGGGTACCGCAACTCGGCTGAACCAGTATGAGTTGTTCACGGAGTGGCTGAAGAGGAAGCTATAGAATGTCCAGTATCCAATAGCCAATATCCAATGTTCAAGTGACCGATGCTTAACACTTGGACATTGGACAGTCCTTGTTGGATATTGGATATTCTAAGACTCGGCGTTCGACCCTGAGGATTCATCCAGCATATAGGCCTTCAACCGCCATTCCTCCGATAGCTCTCGCTTCCTACGCCTGTCAGCGATCCTGCGGATCTGTATCCACGTGGACAGTAGCATCAAACCCAATAAAGCCACGACCAACGCCCAAGCCAGCGGCCTCATGCGGGCAAGCCCCATTCCCGAGCCGAGGAGCACGGCCAGCCCGCACAGTGTTTCGGCGACTGCAATAGGAGTGTAGCCCACCGTCGACCTGATACGTCCTCTCAGCTTCGCCGCGCCTGACAGGAGCGTTAGCAGACCTACCAGCATCAGCAGCACGCCCATGTCGCTGCTAGACCGCCAAATGCTCTTTCATTGTGGGTTCCATTGCCTCTAGTGCTGCCTTGAAAGTGGCGGGTTCGTTGCCGAACCCGAGTCGCAGGTGACGCTCGAACCCGAAGTGGTCGCCGGGTTGTATGAGAACGCTGTGCGCGAGCCTCACTTTCTCTGCCAACTCCATGGCGGAGATACCGCTCTTGTAGCCAGCAAAGCAGATTGCGCCGCAGTCTGGATCTACCCAATCGAAGCCGTCGCCGAATTGAGCAAGCCAGTCAGTCAGGATCGGATAGTTCTCGTTCAAAATCCGACGAGTCCGCGACAGCACCTTGTCTCGCACTCGGATGGCGCAAAGCGCCAGGAAATCGCTGAGGGGCGTCGGGCAGATGACGGTGTAATCGTGACGTGCGTAGACTGCCTGCCTGAAGTCAGGTGGACACACGGCCCAGCCGATCCGCAAACCCGGGAGTCCGTACGCTTTGGAGAGGCCACTGACGACAATCACACGCTCGTAGCTTCCCCAAAACGTCTCGGTCATGTCACCCTCGCGTTCTGCACCGAGATAGACCTCATCGGCGAGCAGCCACGCACCGGCGGCTCGTGCTCGCTCTACAATGATGTCACGCGATTCCTTGGAGAGAACATGCCCGGTCGGGTTATTCGGGTTCGTGACAAC
Source organism: uncultured Gemmatimonadaceae bacterium (assembly GCA_964436395.1). Taxonomy (GTDB): domain Bacteria; phylum Gemmatimonadota; class Gemmatimonadetes; order Gemmatimonadales; family GWC2-71-9; genus JBDGYW01. The sequence continues at coordinate 1,463 of CAYTDU010000342.1, forward strand.
GACCAGTTTTGTATGCTCGGGAATGGCAGCCTTGATTTCGTCAGGGTCGGGCTCCCATTCGAGTTCCCGTTTGAGGGCGAATTCTGCCACATTGGCGCCGAACGTCTTGGCGAGCCCCCAGGCCTGGCGGTACATGGGAACCAGAGTCGCAATATGATCTCCTGGCTCGATGAGCGTCCAACTGGAAATGAAGTTCGCTTCGCTGCTGCCGACCGTTACGATCACGTTGTCCAGAGTCGCGCCCGGATAAATGCCCGCGATTGCCTCCCGCAACTCCACCGTGCCGTCGGCTTGCGAGTAGCCGAGCCCGATATTTTGAAGTGAATCCTGACTGGCACCGGCGAGTTCGAGAAGCTCGCTAACCTTGAGAGGGTGCACACCGCTTTCGGAGAGATTGTGATCGACGTAGTGCTCCCACTCACTCTGCCAGCGTTCCAGTTCGAATGGAATGAACGTCACTGGGCCTCCAGTTTGATGGTTTGCATTAAGGTACATGTTGCGCGAGTGGATGTCATTCATGGTGTGTGGGTTGGTGGAGCTGATTTACGGGTTGTAACATTTGATGTTGGCCGCGGAAAAACGCGGAAGGACGCGGATAGCAGCGATATTTGAGTTCCCCACCCAACCTAGCCAACAGATCCGCGTTGTTTCTCGACCCTCCGCGGCGAATCCAATAAAACCCGAAACGTGAAACCGCCCGGGTGGCGGAATTCCACCCGAGCGGTTTCGGTCTCTCGTTTCTGTAGCCTTACCCGCCGGACAGAATCCTGATACTTCCCGAGCCGGTATCGACGAGTAGGCGACCGCCTCCATCCCCAATCGTTCCCTGCACGTGGTCGCGCTGCCAGCGCCGCATCGTGATCGGCATGTCCATCTCGATGCCGCCACTACCGGTGTCGATGTCGACTCGTGCGCCGAACGATTCCGGAACCGTCACCCTGACCCCACCAGACCCGGTGTCGATCTCGATGTTTTCCGCGTTGTCGGTTACCTCGAGCTCAACCGAGCCGCTGCCCGTATCGAGCAGGATGTTGGGTGCGGAAATACGCTCCGCGGTGATGCCGCCGGAACCGGTGTCGATGTGTAGCTCATCCACCGTTACGGCGTCGGCTGTGACGGTCCCAGACCCCGTGTCGATGTGCAGTAGATTGCCGGAGACGTTCATTGCATCCACCGAGCCCGACCCCGTGTCCAAATCCACTTCCCCCTCGGCGTCACGTACTTCGACTTCTCCAGAGCCCACATCCACGTATAAGCTTCCCCTCGTCCCGGAGGCGTACACCGGAGCCGAGTGTGTGTCTATACGGATCTCGCCGTCGACGTTCTCGACTATTGCCTCACCCACCGCCAGGTACACGGACACGCGCTGCCCGGAAGGGACGGCAATGGTCAGGTCCGCATAAGCCTCGAGACCGCCTCCGCGGCTGGAGATCGTCACCCGATCGCCGCGAATCCGCCCGCGCCAGTCGCCGTCTCCAAACGTGCCGTCGTCTCGGACTCTGAGTTCTGTGCGAGAGTTTCTGCCCCATTCGGAAAAAGTGATCCGATCGTCAGGGTAGATGACGCGAAGTGTCTCGGCGTTTCCGATGCCGCCGGTCTCGATCGCCAACTCGCCACCGTCCGGACCGCCGATATTGACGTCAACCGTCACGGCCGATCCGCGTGCCGGCTGCACGTTCACTTGGCCGACCAAGTTGTAAATGGCCACATGACGGCCTGACAGCTCGTAGCTCTGCGCCTGCGTGAGTGTGATTGAGAAAGCCGAGAATGCAATGGCCGCTGTGATTGCAGCCAAGGTTCGACGGGTTTGTGTATCGCTCCGAATCATTGACCTGTCTCCTACCGAGTGTATTCAACTTTTCACACGGTTAGATACGCCGAATGCCCAAATCGTTGAACCACGAAACGAGCTTTGGCGCTGCGACAGATACTACGGCTTGGACAACCGCTTCGTTTCGGATAAGCGGCCGTCTAGAGACAGAACGTCGGATGGCTCCGAAAGCCAGTAGTCGGGCGAAAACAAAGCCAGTGTGTCTCGGTCGAATGGGCCCCAGAGGGCAGCGGCGGTGAGCACTCCCGCAGACCGGCCGGCGGCCATGTCGTGTGGTGAGTCCCCAATGAAGACGGTGCGCTCGGCATCCGCGTTCAGCAGATCGAGGGCCTTCAGCACGGGTGTGGGGTCGGGTTTGTGTCTCTCCACGTCATCCGCGGCCACGATGGCCTGGAACAGCCCTTCCAGGCCGCCGATCTTGAGCCCTTTGGCGGTTCCTTTTCGCGCTTTGCTTGTGACGATGCCAAGCCGTTTGCCATTTGATCTGATCGACTCGACCACATCTCGAATGCCCGGAAACGCCTTCATCATTGCATCGTGATGCGCGAAGTTGTGTTCCCTATACGTGTCTACGAACCGCTCCAGTTCCTCGTCGTTTTCCACGAAAGGCGCCAGCTGCGTGCGCAGGGGTGTCCCGATCCCGGCGATCCACACCTCATCCGCGGGAGCCTCTCCGCGATGAACCATGAGTGTGTGCCGGTATGAATCGAGAATCAGCTCCAGCGAATCGAGCAAAGTCCCGTCGAGGTCGAAGAGGTAAGTGTCTAATTGGGGCATGGGGGAATGTAATTAGGAGGGCGGTACCCTTCACTTCATCCCACCACCCGGCGGTACCCATCCCAGCACATCACCGTACCGCCGTACCGCCCGTTCACCTACTCAACCAGTAATTCACTTTGACCAAAAACGTATTCTGTTGATCGTCGCGCATCAGGTTGCCGAACTCGTCCCACACCCGGAATGTCGGATCGCTGGCGTTGCCCGACTGGCCGTGGTTCCAAACGAGGAAGAGCGTCGACCCGGGCATGTACTCCCACCGCACCACGAGGTTGCTGCGGAGCGATCGGAAACGGAAGTCGGGGTTGCCGAACACCATCTCCTCTGCTGGGCCGGCGCCGTCGGGGTCGACGGTGTACTCGTTGTCCTCGCCATTGAAGACGAGTGTGGAGCTGTTGTCTATTCCGTAGTTGAGGAAATCATACGTGCCCGGGGCGGCAAGTTCCTTGAACTCCTCGTAGTCGCCGGCCGCAATGTATGGTTGCGCGTAGAGTTGGATCGAGAGATCCGGTGTGAGCGCCACATTCACTCTAATCCTGGCGTTGACGCTGTTCCGCTCGAGGTTGCTGAACAAATACCTACTTCCGAAGGTGGTTGTGGCTGTAGGGTCGGACTGTTGTGTCACATAAAAGGCTGTTGCGTTTGATTTGTTGTAGGATGGTCCGACGTTCATGGTCACCGCCGCCGTAGGGCGGATGTTGAGGTTCATACCAAGCTCGCCGTTCCACCCACCGTACTCGTCGCGCGAGTAGAACCCGAACGTGCCCACTGAGACCGGCTTCCGGAAATCGCTTCCCAAGAATCCGTTCACCGACCAGTCACGTGGGTTTTCCATCAAGGGTCCGCCCCGCGTAGTCTTGTCGTGCAGCCCCCCCAGCCCGTAATTCCCGCCGAGGTTGAAATGCCAGTAGTTGAGCGTCGTCCCGCCGAAGCCGAAATACGCTTGGCGCCAGATAGCCGTTCCCCCGAAATTCCAGTTCTGGGCAAACGTCGCATTTACGTGGAAATCACGGAACACCTTGCCCGGGTCGAGCCAGCGCCTACCGAGGCGGATACCGTGAAAGATTCGGTCGGTCTGGTTCTGAAATCCCGCGTCATTGATCTCGAAACCAGGCGCGTACGCAAAGAAGTCCATTCCGTACGTCCAATTTCCAGCCACCTTCCCAACGGTCATCGAGGCGGCATAGCCGGACATGGACCGAGCACTTGGGTCGACGGACACGTAGTTCTGGTCAGGTCGCTGGTAGTATCGAGCGGACGAGCGCTGCGTGTTCTCAATGGCGAGTGAGTCACCAACGATGTGCGAAGCACTCAGCGATCCATTGATGGCGAACTGATTGTCTCCGAACCTATGGAAGAAATCGATGCCGGCGGAATAGGCCTGCGAGCGCAATCCTTCAAAGAGAGGATCATTTAGGCGGCGTTGTAAGCCGGTTGCCAGCACTCCGATGCCACTGCCACCGTCGCGCATATCCCTGCGTAGGCTCAATACACCGAAGTTGGTCAGGGGCTCGACTGGCTCCGTGCCGGTGGTGCCGTCGTAGCGTTGGAATTTTGCCGACTCTCGCGACGTGACTGCTTCGAGAACTCCAATCGACCACCCGCCAGTCTTTCCAGACAGCTTTGCTGCGCCTAGTATGCGGCTGGACGACGGGTTGTCGACGTATGCGTCTTCCACGTCGGCGCTACGCGAAGGGGACCTGCCGATTCGCCGGGAGTAGAAGAGCTGCGGCGCCCCGAACACGAAACCACCGCTGCCCGCGCCGAACTCGAACAGGTTCGAACCCTCCACGAAAAACGGTCGCCGTTCCTCGAAGAAAGTCTCAAAGGCAGTCAGGTTCACCACGGCCGGGTCTGCCTCGACCTGCCCGAAGTCAGGGTTCACGGTGGCATCCAGGGTGAGTTCGCTGGTCACGCCGTATTTCATATCGAAACCTGCCGTGACATCGTAGGCGCTGC
>CAYTDU010000343.1:0-5982 GCA_964436395.1 uncultured Gemmatimonadaceae bacterium
TTCGCCCCAGAAATTATGTACGAATCCTGGAACAACGGCGCAAGAACGCCTACCTCAAGGTGCGTGGCGTTGAACCAATAGATCGTGTAGTCGTCCGCAACGTACCCGAGCGGCACGTATCCGGCGTCTTTTTCCATCTTCTCAAAAAGCCCCCACGCGGACTCCTGCGGACCCACGGCACCACTCTGAATCACAGCACCAATGAAATGATTGGGCTGCAAAATCAACGTGCGCGGTGGAGTCACAGAGATCTTCACGTTGAGCGTTCGAGAGATGAACTCAACATCACCATCAGGCTCGAACCGATAGTCCGTCCCGCCATAATGCACAATCTCGGCATTCGGCAGCGCAGCCATCACAAGCTGAAGATGCTCAAGGTTGTCAAACAACCTCGCATCAATATTGTTGAGCATGTCCCGGAACGTGCCGAACCAGGACTCGGCATTCTCCTCCGGGAACGGAAGATACAACCTCGGGGTCTCTGCGCTCATTACAGCACTCCGATGTTCAGACTGCCGAACGTGATGATCTGCGTCGGCGCCGGTACGAGATTCCCCTCTGAGTCCAGATGTGCAGCCGGACCAAGAATCTCAATGTTGACATAGGTGATGCCAGGGATCTCCTTGACGTTCTTGTAGACCCAATCGAGATAGAGCGGCTGATTGAAGTCGCGACCACGAAGGACACCCTGAATCGTCGCCTCTATCTGGGAGGTCACCTCAGACTCCACAGCCGACGGCTCGACCTTCAATTGAACCTGAATCTGCGCAGGAACAAGGTTGAAGCTCCCGTCGATGACCTCAACGTCCTGCGTGACCTCTTTGATTTCATTGAGGTAGGTCTGCAAGCCAATCATGAGCCCGGCCGACGGAGCAACGTAGTTCCCTTCCGCGTCGTAAGCCAGAATTGGAACCTGAACGTAGTTGCTCAAGCAATCCGCGTCGAACAGCTCACCAATGCGCGTGTGCATCTGGTCTAGCACATCAACAATATTTGACTCCAACGTTGCCGCAGTGCCGTTGATTGTCTGTGCGTTCACAATGATCCCCGTCGTCGGATCAGTAAGCAACCCTTGCAGCGCTGCAAGACTCTCGTCGTTGCCCTTGCGGATACTGGCAAACGTAACATCCGGAGGTGTCGGGCTCGCATTCTCTGTGATCCCACGAGATTCATAAATGAACTGCAACGCCGCATCACTCGCACCGTTCGTCGTCGCCGCCTTGCCCTCCAACTCATCAAGGAGCGGCGTTATGCTCTCGGCAAGCGCAACGAGCTGGTTGATGCGATTCGTAAACGCCGTCCTCTCCGTGGGGGACAACCCGCCAGACGTGTTCACAAGAATCTGGAGATACGGCAACCCAGGATCGGCCGGGTCGTCACTCGTCACCAAGGTATCCACAATATCCTTGCAGTCATCGACATTGCTCTCGTAGAGACCATTCGCAGACTTCGCAGCCTTGATGTTGGCCTCGCACGACTGAAGATACCCGGTGAGTTCGGTGACGAGCGTTCCCAACTGCGAATTCCCAGACTGCATGGACACAACGATGGTGTCCATACTCGTAGCACCAGACACAATCGCATCCTCTACAGCATCGACAACGGCACGATAGTCGGAAAGCAACGTCTCGATAGCGTCAACCATCGAATTGAAAATTGCATCCTCGTATGCCGCACGAGGATTGAAAGCGTAAGCCTTTGCCACTCGTCCGTACATGGGGTCCGAGTAACTAGACGAAAGAGCCACGTAATCTGGAAGCGTGATAGCTGCGCCACGCGCAGCAAAATTGAACGGCGCAAGCCTCTTCGCGCGCTCAATATCCTCAGGATCCGTTCCCCCGCTCGGCCCATAGGGATTGTCGACCTCAATCGGCACAACAGCCCCAGCAATCACGATGGAGTCGATAGGCTCCTGAATCGTGCGAGCCTTCACGTTGCCCCTCACGCCGTCGATGACAACGAACCGGATCTTCACCTCGGCTCCGTCGGGCGGGATGTTCCCGGCCACGCCATCCCCGAACTGGATCGTCGGCGGATCGTCGTTGTAGCCGACCTCGTACTGGTCAGTCTTCTCGTACTCCAAGAACAAGACCTCTTCCCAGGGAGCGCCGTCAACCCACACCTCAACCGAGTTCTCCGCAAGGTAGCGGTCCGTCGAGATGTTCGTCATTCTGTAGCTCTGGTTCGGAGTCCCGTCGGCCGTGTAAATAAGAGTACGCGTCTCGCCCTGTCGTATCGCTACCGTCACCACATCACCAGGAACCGGAGGCGGATCGACCAGCTTGTCCGCGTAAGTCTCGAAAATCAAATTCCCAGGCCCCTGAAACTGAAACCCACGCGGAATAGTAAACGCCGCCGGTGCCCCCTCAGGAAAGGTGATGTACTCCGTCGTGCTCGCTGCCGTCGCCGACCCGAGCTTGTACCCAATCTGCTTCACCAAACGCGCCACAGCAGACCGCGTGCGCGCCGTATCCAAGAAACAATCACTCGCCACACGGTCCAAGTACCAAATGAGCTGAGCCGTCGCATAGCTCATGAGATCGATCAACATGACACCCACAGAGGTGGTCGCGTAGTCGTTGTAGACGGCCTTGTACTCCTCCTTCAGCCGCCTGAGGATGGCGTCAAAGACAGATGGAAAATCCTTCCCCGCAAACCGAACCTGATTCAGTGGCTTGCGGTCAGGAACGAGGGGCGTGTAATCAGGGTTGCTCATCACTTCCTCACGGCGTCGTCGCGGGCTGCGAGATAGGAACCTGCTGATCGAAGATCTGGTTCGCCACCCTGTAGACGACATCGATAACGATGTGCGTCCCGCTCCCGGTCTTGTTCGCCACCTCCACCGGCTGAACACTCAAAACCTCGGCACGGTCCTCGTACGTGGTGATCGCTGTGGTCACCTCCGTCGCGATCCGCGCCGCCGTCAAAGCGTCCAGATTGTCAAAAACGTAGTTGTGCACGTTCGTCCCGACGTCTACGTGCATAACCCTCTCATTTTTGCCCGTGAGCAGCAAGGCCACGATGCTGTTGAACACCACCGCGGAGCCCTCGACCATCTCCGGGAACGAAGTCGGCCCCAAGCTGAACGGGAAGGCGATCGACTTGACAACCTCGACGTCTGTCTGCGCAGTCGGCATCCTACCTCCTCACCCATCCAGCGGACACGATGGCATCTCCGGCAACGCAGGCAGCTTCGGCGGCGTCGGGAGCGAGAATGGGACCCCAGGTATCGGAATCGCCAGTCCGAGCGTCGGAAGCTGGATGGACAGGCCGAACGACGGAAGATCCGGAATCGACGGCAACCTCGGTTGCGGCGGAAGCCCAAACGGAATCCCAGGTATCGGAATCGCCAAGCTCAACGAGAGAGGAGAAACTGAGACCCCCGGAATGTCCGGGACGTCCGGCAACGCAGGCAGCTTCGGCGGCGTCGGAATCGAAAACGGGACCCCGGGTATCGGAATCGCGAGGCTGAGGGTTGGCAGCACTGGTATCCGGCATAGCGTCATGCAACCTTCACTACGGAGGACAACTCCTTGTAGAGAACCGGAGGCGGCGTGATCTGCGGAACCGGTATCCCAAACCCCGGACTCGGATGCGCATGGACAACAAGATTTTGCATCAACATCATCCCCTTCACCGCAGGCTCCGTCGCGCCCTTACCAAGACTAACCGATCCGGCGTTGAGAGCACACCCCTTATTGCAGTCAGCGATGACGTTGTCGCCAGTCAGCACGATGTCCTTCCCGTCGATACCGATGGCCCCACCACTCGCCGTCGCGAGCGTGATCTTGTCATCGCCAAGCATGAGCAGCGACCTCGTCTTCTCTCCATCAGAGGTGATGATCGATGTCTCTGGCTTCTTCGCGTTCATGTAGATCATCGATCCCTGCTCGTTCGTCGCGTGGAGCGAGCCATCCTTGTCGATGGTGACGAACGCCGGGCTCGGGCCGCCCTCTCCGTCTCCCTTCCCAATCATGATGTGAAGATCGCCATCGACGTCACTGAACCGCAGGAAGTGACCAGTGCGCGTTCGGAAACCCTTCTGCGCTGGATCCGAGAAAGTGTCTGAGACGTTCTTCGTCGTCGACCATCCTCCAATGTAGATCGGATGCGCAGTGTCCCCGAACTTGAACTGGATGCGGATGTTCGTACCAACATCCGGCGTCCAGATCATGCCGCTCTGGATTCCAGTCTCGATGTCGACGCCGCACCCAGGAAACGTAGGAGAGATCCAAAAATTATCCGGAACATCAGCGTCATCAACAAGGCCAATCGCTGGGCACGTCGCGCGAACACGGTACCGCCCCTCAGGATCCTGGTCATCAATGACCGTCCCGTCATAGGTCCCATAGTACCTCTTGGCCCAATTCTCCAAACCCCACTTCTCGATTGTCCGACGAAGCCAAGCGATCGGATTGTACCGCGCCTCCCTGGCGTCTTGTGTTCTCGCTGGCATTATTCAGGCTCCGGCATTGTCCCAGACTGCGGAATCTCTTCTGGCTGGTCACCTGGAATTCCGCCGCTCCCCTGCCGCAGCACGGTCAGCGTCATGTTCCAGTCAGAACCGGCCCACTGGTGTGATACCTCGCGAACCTCGTATACGTCGTCGTACCGCCGCGAACAGCCAATCACATTGCACAGGTTCCCAGGAAACTCGTTCGGAACTCCGAGCGTCGAAATCGTCGCCTTCTGCGCCTCGTTCCCCTCCCCCTGTCTGGACTGAGCCTTTCGCTTCGTGGCAGCCTCGCCCCCTGGCCCCTCGCCGCCAGGGACGCTCAGACGGGACGGAGGACGTCCATCCGACGTAGCCCTCCCCATGACAACGCCATCGTTCTCCTCGTCCGTAGGCCCAGGATTCTCCAGGGAGCCCGAAACGGCCGCCTCTTGGCCGTAAGGGTTCGCGTCTATCTTGACAACATCCCCAGTGCTCTCGTCGATGTAGTCTGCCTTCACGCCTCCAGAGGCAGCGTCCGGCATCATGTCCCACTGGGCAAGCCCCGCTTCCGGCCCCCACGTCATGATCGGATAGATGCCTTCTCTTGGGTTGAGACGACCCCGCATTTCGTAGGTGATACGACGCGCCTGCTCCTGAACGTCCTGCGCGTAGATGTTCCCCGTAAGATCGCCGTAGACCCCCTTGCTAACGTCCTCCTGAGTCCCAATGAAGAGCACACGCCGACCGTTGTGGTCAAAAACCATATTGAAGGCCGCGTTGAGCATGCTCTCCGAGCACACGTACCTGAGCCAGTCCCAGGCATTCCTCGTGTCCGGCGTCGGCCCAGCAACCCAAAGAGGATCGAGGCGCATTTCGATAAAACGATCGCTGAGGTTTGAAGAGACAACCAACTCCGCGCCTATGTACTCGGCAGCGAGCTGAAGAATCCGCTCGGGATCTGCCCCCTTCAGGTCAGAAGCTGGAATGTCCTGAAGAACCCCCTCAGAAAAAGTGAGACACGACACCTGCCCGCTGAGACCGTCAGAATTGATCACAAGGCCGTCGCCACCACTTGTGAACTTCCCGTAGAACCAAGGCGTCGCACCACCATCGGCATACCCAATGCGCACGCCAATCTGGTTTCCCTGAGCAAACGCCCCGCTATCCAAGAGAGCAATGCCCTCCACAAACGGCGCCTCCAAAGAAAACGAAAACGTGGTCACCATCTTCATCTTGATGATGATATTTATCCCCATGAGAAATGGCGTCTCCTGCGAAGAAAACATCCATTCCTCCCCGGCGCTATTCCGGATGCGAACCTGACCATACGGACGAAAGAAAGTCGTCACGGCTCAAGCCTCAAGACTTTCTGATGCCGACCAACGATCTTCTTCCGCACGAAATTGGCAGAAGGGATCATGATCTTGCGCCCCTTGTAGAGCGACTGATCCGGAATCTCCAAGCCATTCCTCGCAGCGATCACCCACCAAAGGCGCTCGTCGCCATAGTACTGCTTCGCAAGTTTATCGAGCCGCTCCCAATTGGAC
>CAYTDU010000344.1:0-5975 GCA_964436395.1 uncultured Gemmatimonadaceae bacterium
GCGGTTTCTCACCGTCACACCGTCCGGTCTGGAGGCACTTCGGAAATCGCGAAACGCGTGGATGAGCCTTTGGGACGGACTCGACTCAGTTCTGGAGCAGCGGTGAGCCTACCATCATTGCCAAGGCCGCCGCGGTTCGCCACAACTCTTCTCACCGCCTGCATGCCGAGCGGCATCTCACGGGATACGGCACTCGGAGACTTGCACGAAACGTTTCTGGACATGGTCGAGGACGGGTTGCCGACCTACCGACGCCTACGCCAGGCCAAAGTCTGGTACTGGAAACAAGCACTGGCAATCTCGACGCGTTACTCGCTTCGCCGTATCGGCAAGGCAGCGCGACGTTCGGAGCGAGTAGAGCAATCCCCCAGACGTCAACCTCAGAAGAAACCAAGAGGTCCTCTGATGAACGACATGTGGAAGGACATCCGATTTGCCGCCCGCCTGTTCCTACGGAGCCCCGGGTTCACGTTCGCCAGCGTTCTGGTGTTGGCGATCGGTATCGGTGCTGTCACAGTGATGTTCAGCACATTGAATTCTGTCGTACTCCAACCGCTTCCGTACGAGAATCCCAGTGAACTTGCGTGGATGTGGGGAAGCAGTGAGACGCGGCCGCGGAACACCGTCTCGGCTCTCAACTACTGGGATTACCGTGACGAAGCTGACACTTTCGAATCCTTGGCGGCCGTTCTTTTCTTCTCGCCGCGAGTGATCCTCACGGGCGACGACGAGCCAGAGCGGGTGTTGAGCACTAGGGTCTCGTACAACTTCTTCTCGGCCTTGGGATCCTCGCCGCAACTCGGGCGATCGTTCCTTCGCGAGGAAGAGGAAGCCGGCGGATCGAGCGTTGCGATCATCAGCGACGGCTTCTGGCAGCGACGGTACGGGGGTGACAGGAGCATAATCGGCACCCCCGTGACTCTCGACGGTCAACCAGTCGAGGTCGTTGGTGTGCTGCCTCCGGGTTTCGAATTCCGCGAGGGCGTTGAGCTGTGGTTCCCGATGCAGCGTGCGGGCAGCTTGGAACAGGGCCGAGGCAACAACAACTTCGGCATTTTCGGGCGTCTTGCCGACGGCGTGACCATTGAACAAGCACAAGCGCAGCTCGACATCATCGCGGAACGCCTGGAGACGACTTACCCCGAGACGAACGATGGATGGGGAGTGACGCTCGAGCCCCTGCACGAGGTGTTCTTCGGAGGTGCGCGGTCGTCCCTGTTGATCATGCTCGGGTTGGTGGGCCTGGTTCTGTTGATCGCGTGCGCGAACGTCGCTTCGCTGTCACTGGCGCGAGCGATGACACGCGCTTCGGAAGTGGCTGTGCGGTTCTCCCTCGGCGCAGCGAGGTCACGAGTGATCAGACAACTCCTGACCGAGAGCGTGATGGTCGCGTTGGCCGGTGGCGTCGGCGGACTTATAGTTGCCTTCTTCGGAATCGGCGCTCTCAAGGCCTGGGGCCCCGCAAACCTCCCGAGACTTGATACGGTCGGTCTCGACGGCACCGTACTCCTTTTCACGTTCGCGATCTCACTCGTCGCCAGTCTGTTGTTCGGCGTGGTCCCAGCTCTTCGGAGCACCAAGCTATCCCTCTCGGAAACGCTGAAGGTGGGGGGCACCAGAGGCACCAGCCACGGCAAGGCAGGATTTCGCAACGGTTTGGTCGTCGTACAGGTAGCACTCTCGTTGATGCTGATGGCGGCTTCGGGGTTGTTGGTGAAGAGCTACCTGAGTCTGCAAGGCGTAGATCCGGGTTTCGAGGCTGAGCACGTGCTTCAGGCCGAACTCCAGCTTCCCACGTGGCGTTACCAAGCTCCAGAAGAAATCGCAAACGCGTGGTCTCAACTCCATGACCGGCTACGAGCGATGCCGGGTGTTATATCGGTGGGAGCGGTCGATCAAGTACCTATTAGGAGCGGTGGGACCTGGAACGTCGTGTATCCTGTGGAACGTCCCCCGGCCAATGCGGCAGAACGTGCGCAGTTTGGTGCGCAGCGTCGTTTCGCCTCTGACGACTATTTCGACGCACTCGGTATACCAATACTCACGGGCCGTGCATTCGAATCAACCGATCGCGTCGGCAGCCCGAGTGTTCTCATAATCAGCGCCACAATGGCGGAACGATGGTTCCCAGCAGAAAACCCCCTGGGGAAAGAGCTCTTCGTGTGGGGGCAAAATTGGCAGGTCGTGGGAGTAGCCTCAGATGTCCGTGAATTCGGCCTGGCGAGTGACTACTCGCCCGTCTTCTACATGCCGTCGAGACAGGTCGCCCCCGACAGAATGCAGATTCTGATTCGCTCCGCGGGAGACCCGCTCGAGCTTGCGGCCGACCTGCGTCGTACCGTGTGGGATTATGACAGATCGATCCCGATCGCGGGCCTCGAGACAATGGAAACACGGATCGGGAATTCGCTGGCGCAACCCAGGTTTCGAATGATGTTGGTTGCGCTTTTTGCGGGTATGGCGTTGATCCTGGCATCGATGGGGCTGTACGGTGTGCTTGCGTTCTTCGTGAGGCAGCGGATCCGTGAACTCGGGATTCGAGTTGCTCTCGGAGCAGCTCCGCAGAATGTCATTGGGCTCGTGTTACGCAGGGGCATGGTTCTCGTAGGCATCGGAATAGGAGCCGGTCTCGCCGGCGGTATAGCCGGTGGCCGCGTGATGCAGAGTCTGCTGTTCGACGTAGCTGCCACCGATGCGGTCACGTTCGGGGGAGTCAGCCTATGCCTGGCGGCGATCGCTACGATCGCTTGCATCGTACCTGCGATGCGTGCAGTCAAGGTCGATCCGCAGGAGGTGCTGCGGACGGAGTGACACGGTCACTCCGGTGTGTCTTGCTCGAAGGCGTTCAGAGGGGAAGATTTTCGGCAATAGACGGAGGTTGTCAATGAGCTTTGAAATCTTCATCCTCGCCGAGGACCTACGACTGCGCGCCGAAATCAACGACACACCTTAATCGTAGAGCAGATAGGGCTCGACGAGAAGCTCGAACGCCGAAACTTCCTTTCTGGCTTCGGACACCAACTCGTCAGATCGTTCTCCATCCTCGACCGCCGTCCGCAGTGTATCGCTGCCCCAGAGAATGTCGATCGGCAACGTATGGCGTTCATATTCGTACGGTGGCGGCAGCCAATCGAACGCCGCGGGCGCCAGCTTTTTGACCGTACACAACATCGAAACCGCCGTTTCGACCGGCCGAAAAGATGCCCTGTCTAGCACATGAATCTGTGCGCCACCGCAGATCTCTCCCGCGTGCTTCTGAAACGTCGGCTCGAAGAAACAGGGTCGAAAGGCGACGCCCGGCATCCTGAGTTCCCGCAACATCTCTACTAGATCGTACGGGTCGAGGTAGGGAGCGCCAAAAATCTCGAACGGTCTCGTCGTACCACGCCCTTCGGAAAGGTTTGTGCTTTCGACCAGGACCATTCCCGGATAGACAGAGCACGAGTCCAGTGTAGGCAAGTTGGGGCTAGGCAGAACGTACGGAAGGTCTGTCTCATCGAACCAACTGGCGCGCGGCCAACCACTGCATGGAACGATATCGAGTTCGCAACCAACCCCGTACTCTTCGTTGACCAGAACGGCAATTTCGCCTGCCGTCAGTCCATGACGGAGCGGAATCGGGTACAGACCCACGAACGACTCGAAACCCGGTCTCAGAACAGGGCCTTCCCTATGCAAGCCCCCAATGGGGTTAGGGCGATCCAGCACCACGAACTTCACACCTGCATCCCGGCACGCTTCCATTGCGAGGGTCATCGTCCAAACGAAGGTGTAGACGCGGACACCGACGTCCTGGAGATCGAACAACAACACATCGATACCCTCGAGCATCTCCGCGGTCGGTTTCCGTACGTCACCGTAGAGCGAGTGAACCGGAATGCCGAGTCGAGGATCGACATATGGCTCGCTCTCGATCATGTTGTCCTGCTTCTCGCCCCGCATTCCGTGTTGTGGCCCGAACAGCGCTCGCACATGGTAGCCAGCGGCGATTAACGCGTCTGCAGATGCCGTTAGGTCGGGAGTGACGGAAGCGGGGTGTGCGATCAAGCCGAGTCTTGCGCTGCGTAGTTCCGGTCTTGCACCGGCAAGAAACTCGGATATTCCAGTCTGAACATTAGTGGAGTTCATGAGAGCCGAATATGACCGTTGTCCTTTGGCGTCTCAAGGTCTGGCAAACAGTGTGCGGCGCCTGCATACTATGCCAAACCGATTGACGACCCTAGCAGGAGCGCGAGCATGGCCAAGGAAATGCGCAGGAGAACTTTCGTTTCTGAGATGGCAGCCGCCGGTGCGGCGTTCCACATCGTCCCGCGGCACGTACTCGGTGGAAAAGGTTACAGGCCGCCGAGCGACACACTCAACGTCGCATGCATAGGCGTTGGGGGCATGGGCGGAGCCGATGTGCGTGGCATGAGCAGTGAAAACATATACGCTCTCTGCGACGTCGATGACGCACGCGCTTCTCGATCGTACGAGGAATTTCCGGCAGCAAAACGGTACAAAGATTTCCGCATCATGCTCGAGCGGGATGGCGCGAACATTGATGCAGTCACCGTATCCACACCAGATCACACCCATACCGTCGCCGCCATGATGGCACTCCGGATGGGCAAGCACGTCTATTGTCAAAAACCTCTGACACGCACCATCTGGGAAGCGAAGCAGCTGGCAACAGCCGCCCGCGAATCCGGTCTCGCAACGCAGATGGGGAACCAGGGTCATTCCTGGGAAGGCACAAGACAAATCAGAGAGTGGGTCGAAGCAGGTTGGATCGGAACTGTGAAGGAAGTGCAGTATTGGACGAATCGCCCAATTTGGCCCCAGGCTATCGATCGGCCGACTGAAGTTCATCATGTGCCGGCTCACTTGGATTGGGATCTCTGGCTGGGGCCCGCACCTGAACGCCCCTATCATCCGGCATATGCCCCCTTCAACTGGCGCGGCTGGTGGGACTTTGGCACTGGCGCACTGGGGGACATTGCCTGCCATTCCATGGATGCGGCCTTTTGGGCCCTGGAGCTGGGATATCCAACGAGCATAGTTGCGGAGTCTACAGCTTTGTTCGAAGAAACCGCACCGGCCGTGTGCAGAATAGTGTACGAATTCCCGCAGCGCGGGGCGTTTCCGCCGTTGAAGGTGATTTGGCTGGACGGGGAGCTAACACCCCCACGTCCGTTCGACTTGGATCAGGGCACTCCGTGGCCTCCCGATTCATCGGGTCAGATTTGGATTGGTGATGAGGGAACGCTGGTGGCCGGCATTTACGGTGAGGAGCCTCACCTAGCGAATAGCGAGAGACACCAGGCGCTGATGGCGGATCTCCCGGATGAGCAATGCCCGCGCACCGAGGGTGTCTACGCCGAGTGGATTGAAGCGTGTAAGAACGGGGGTAAAGCGGGATCGGATTTCGCGGAGCATTCGGGTCCGTTAACCGAAATGGTTTTGCTCGGAAACCTGGCTGTGAGAACTCAACAGGCTCTCGAGTTTGACGCCAGCTCGGGTCAGGTGACCAACGTTAGCGTGCCGGAGGAATTGTTCAGGTCAGAATATCGGGGGGGTTGGGGCCTCTAAACCTAGGCTTCAGTTTCTGCCTGCTTTCGGATTGCTTCCATGTCGAGGGCCCGGACCTGTTCGATCAGGTTCGAAAGGGCCTTCTTATCCATGTAGCCTGTCTGCGATGCGACCAGAACACGGTCCCTTATCACGGCCAGGGTCGGGATCGAATCCACCTCGAACGCGGTCTTGAGATCTGGTGCCTCCTCGGTGTTAACTCGGCAGAATGCCATATCGGTATTCTGCTTTGCGACCGCCTCAAACACCGGCCCGAAACCTCTGCACGGCGCACACCATTGGGCCCAGAAATCCAAAACGACGGTCTCGTGACCGTCGATGATCGCTTCCAGTTCTGCTTCAGTAGTGATCGTGTGAGTTGACATTGGTGCCTCGGCGGGCGGGGACGTTTCCCCGCCCGTTCG
>CAYTDU010000345.1:0-5972 GCA_964436395.1 uncultured Gemmatimonadaceae bacterium
CTCGTCAAGACTACCAAATATCTCGTCGAGCACGAGCAGTGACAAAGGCTGACCTGCCCGTTCTGCAACCATCTGGCCAATTGCCAAACGCAGCACGAGGTTTACCAAATCCTCTTCTCCACCCGAAACCACAGGTTTCGGCACGCCATCTTCGACAATGACGCTTCGATACTGTTCGTCGAGGTCCAGCTGAGAGTACCTCCCGTCCGTGAGATCGGACAAGAAAACTGACGCCCTTTCGGCGATCTCCGGACGCATTGATGCATTCAGCTCGGCACGCAAGTCCTGTAGACTCCAATCCAGTTCGTCGTGCAAGCGGATATCTCGCTTGATGACGAGCGCGCTCTTCGCCCTCTCTCTTCGATCACGAATCCGCTTCTCAGCCAGATCTAAAGCAGCTCCAGATGCGCGGCGATCCGCCTCGGCAGAAGCCAACTCAATCTCCGCATCGCGAGCGGCAGCCTCGGCCTCTTCATACTCGTTGCGTGCCTCAATGAATGCCTCTTCACTATAGCCCAAATCGGCCATCGACTCCTTCAGTCGCTCCAGCCTCTTTTCACGATCTGAGAGCGTTTTCTCGGCAATTTCTGCATCGGAAACAAGCAATTCCGCCCGCTCCGCCTTGACCTGCAACTCGATCCCACGTTGCTTGATCGGCTCCAGGATTCGAAGCTGACCTCGCACTTCGTCGTGGCGTTCTGCGTCATAGGCCTCCGGGAGAGTTTCCATCTCACGTTTCAGTTCACTCAACCTTTCACCAAGACGTTCGAGTTCAGCTTCTGCATGAGCCCGCTCTTTTGAACGGTCATCACATCGAGCTACATCTTGAAGAGCACTCTCCACGAGGGCTGCAACCTCTGCGGTGATCTCTTTGGCTTGAGTCACATCGTCAGGCTCTTCAGCAAGCTGGTCAACCCGACGTCGGAAATACTTGCCGTCGATCTCGATCTCCTCGAGTTGGCGGTCCAACGCCTCCAGTGCCGAATCATGATATGTACCCAGCGGTCGTTTGCAGGTTGGACAGATGCCGTTCGGTCCGGCACTGACCACCCCTTCGCGGTGTTTTTGGAGATCCCGATACTGATCACGAAGGGATTGCCGCTTTGTCTCCGCATCTTGCTTGTCTCTAATCCAACCGGTGCGTGCCTTCTCTTCGTCTTCCTCCGCTCTACGGAGTTCCGAGCGAGCTCGTTCCAGCTTCTTTTTCGCTGCCTCGGCAGCGTTCCCAGTATCGCCCAATTCCTCGATGCGTCGTTTCAGCCGCTTCTGCAAGTCGCGAACTTCGCTCACCTGGCCGGACAGCGACCGGCGGCGCCCCGCAGCCTGCGCCTCTCGCTCTAGGCGCTCCAGTTCGTCTGTGAGTGGAGGGACCTTTTCAAGGTCGGGGGCAATCGACTCCAACTGGGCCCTGGCGTCGAGCGCGTCAGCAAGCTCCCTATCGAGCCGTTCGAAATCCCTCCTGGCTTCCTGTACGTCGCGTTCCGCGACCTTGAGCTCGCTACCCAACGAAAGGACCGACTCCCGCACCTTGACCATCTCCGTCCAAGCTGGCCCTTTCGCGTCCAGCAGACTCTTTGCCGCCACATGGGCTTGTTTCACCAAAGACGCTCTACTATCAGCTTCCTTGGTACGTGTGCGAGCCCGTTCGAGGTCGCGTTGCAGCTCCTCTTCATCCGCGAGGCCCTGTTCCAAACCGGCCAGTTCCCCACGTCGCATCGAGCGCACTTCTCGTAACTTGTCCTGTCCAAGCTTCAGCTTGTCGTACCCGAGAATTCTCGATAGAAAGCGAGAACGATCCGCCGATCCCATTGCGCCCATCACGGCGAGTTCCTTCTGACCCGTGAAGTAGGTGTTGAAGAACTCATCACGAGAGAGTCCCAACACCCTGGTGATGCGATTGCTGACCTCCTGCTGGCTGTCTGCTATGGGTTCGTTCTGGCGATCCTGGAAGAGTTCCGCCTTGTACAGTCCGCGGGCAACTCTGAACTCGTGAGCACCGAGCGCGAAGTCGACTTCTACGCGTACCTGCGCCCGCCCGGTAGCACGATGACGGCGGATGGAGTCTCTACTGCCGCGCGCCGCTGCGTTTCCATAGAAGGCCCAAGCCATCGCTTCGAGAAGGGTTGACTTCCCTGCTCCGTTCGGACCAATGATAGCAGTGATACCAGGACCGAGCTCGATCTCTGTCTCCGCATGTTGCCGGAAGTTCAGGAGTTTGACGCGATGGATCTGCAACTATTGCTCCAGCAGATCCCGCTCGACTTCGGCCATGTACTTGAGCCCCAGCTTCAACAACTGGTCGCGATCGACATCGTCGGATAGCGTTCGACGCCCCAGATACTCCTCAACCAATTCGGCAAGTGTCTGTCGCCTCCCTGGCGCGCCGACACCCACCTTTCTGTTGGCCGTTGGACGTCTGATATCGAGATTGTAGTGGAGAGCATCCGCCTTGATCTCGCGGATGCGCTTTTGGTCCAGATCCCGGGCTACGGGGATCGGTACATCAAAAACCAGCTGTCTAACCACATCATCCGTGACGCCACCTGGCACTTGCGCCACCCGTTCAGAAATCAAACGGTCCAGATCTGCGGCGCCAACACCATCACCGTCGATCGGTGCCAAATCTAGCACGCGGCGTTCGAGCGGAACCGATTGGAACTCCACCCGAAGTTTTTCATCAAAGTCCACCAACAGCCAGCCTTTTTTCCCCCTTCTGCCTTCTGCCTCCTCATCAACCAGTTCACCCCAGGGGTTCGTGCTCACATAGTCCAGCGATCCGCAGTACCATGCGTTCGCGATCACTGCACGTGCAACGTGGTAATGTCCCAATGCGATGTAATCCCAGCTCTCAGAATGGAGATCGTCTGGATCGAACGTGACCCCACCGTAGTCAATTACGGAAGTATCTCGGTTGAGAACTCCGGTTATCTCCCCGTGCATAACCAACACGTTGCGCAACTCATCTTCAGGAGGATTGGGTATTGCATCCGGGCCAGCTCCCAGCGCAGCATGAGGAACGCACACCACCCGCAACCCGATATGGTCGAAAAGCAGCTCGCGCGTTTCCGTTGCTACAACCGAAACACCTTCGATGGCCTCGAACAGCTTCAAAATCGAACCCGTTTCCGCCGATCGCGGCGTATCGTGATTCCCGGCAATGACCACCGCTGGTGTCTCAGGGAGCTCGCGTCGCAGCCTGCGGAGCTGCCTGAATGCGGTCAGGATTGCCGTGTTGGTTGGTCGCACCGAATGGAAGAGGTCACCAGCAAATATGACGATGTCGGGTTTCGCCGCTATCACGCCTCCGATGGCTTTCTCGAACACGCGAGCGACATCGACCTCTCGCTGGTTTATGCCGTTGTCCGCCTGGCGGTGGTGCTGGCGGCATCCGAGATGCACATCACCTAGATGAGCGAGCTTCACAGTATTATGGTTGGACCCGGAACCTCGTGGTGACGTAAAGTGTCAACGCCGGTTCCTGTTGTTCAATTGTCGGTGTTGCCGAGGGTCGCTCGTTGGAGATTTCCATAGTTACCCTGTTCGTACCTGAGACAAACCCCTTCCAGCCGCTCGACCAAATCAGTTGGCCTTCGAGTTCCGCCGCGACCGTAAGTCCCGACTCGGCGAGGGACTGGAGATCGGAATCTGTGGTGGGGCGTATGTAGCCGGACAAAGTGAAGTAACCCAGAGTGTCCTGCGTTCTCTGAACCGTACTGTCCAGTTTGATGCGAGTCGAGAAATTCATTGACGGAAGCTCGCCAATTTCGCGCGGCACAGATGCGGATATGCGGTCCGGAAGCCTAGAGTCGATTAGCCAGGCTCCGCCGAGCCGGACCGGCCGCGTCGGTAGCGTCACGCCGGGAACACCCGTCACGACGTCCAGAAGACCGGTAACCTCGGGTAGAGGTGAACCCGATAGGACAGATGACACATTGAGTTGGCTGTCGACCTTCGCTTGAGCCCACACCGAGTCTGTCCCGGGAACTCGGAACTCCCTCCATGAACCGCCGTTGGAGCGTACGCGTGCCCGCACGGAATCATATGTCAAATGCAGTACCGTTCCGCCCTCAGCTAGCTCCAGCGCTACGGATCGCATCGAACCCAAATCAGCCGTCTCAATGGTCCGACCGTTCGTCATCTCGAGGCGCGCAACCGTTTGAAACAACGTATGCGTGTCTACATCACGAATTGGATCGTATCGGAGCAGAAGTTGATGCTGACTGGAAAGGGGAGCGGGAAAGAACTGTGCAACGACAACCGCAACGATGATCGCTTGAGCCTTAAGACCGGCGCCTAACACTTGGCCCAGCCGAATCCTTGAATCATACAGAGCCTTTCCACAGTCAATTGGTTTCACCGGAAGCTGCGGGGTTCAACTCACAGATTCGGTCCAGAGCACTCGACAACTCTCTTTCCGGCACGGCATACGTTAGTCGCACCCAGCCGGAAGCCCCGAAATCATCTGCCGGTAGCAACAACACTCCCTTCTCTCCCAACAACCGCTCGCAGAACCTCTTCGCCGAATCAACACCAAACTCGAAGCAGCCGTCTACCCTGAAGAGCAAGTGGATTCCACCCAATGGGTCGACGAACTCGACACCAGGCATGTGTTCACGAAAATGGGCAACGGTCAAATCACGACGATTTCGGATTTCCTCGACCCTTCTTTTTAGATGGCTCTCAACACGTTCATCTGAATACGCAGCCACACATGCCCGCTGCGCAGGTACCGCAGCCCCACCGGTAACATGTGATTGTAGTGTCGCCATCGACCGCGCAACCGAGCTTGACGCCAACGAGTAGCCTAACCGCCAACCTCTCAACGCATAGGTCTTACTCGGCCCTCCGACAACTACCACGCGCCCCAGCAACTCGTCGGCTAGATCGAGCACCGATGGTGCCGCATCCGATCCAAAATGAATGCGCCGGCACACTTCGTCCGCAACGACCCAACAGCCTCGCTCCACTGCCCACTCAACAATTGCCTTGAGCTCGGCCTTTGTGTAAACCGCTCCGGTTGGATTGACCGGTGAGCATAGAACGATCCCTGCAGTGTCCGGTGTTGCAGCACGATTTAGCTGATCGACTCCTACCTTGAGACTCCACTCCACGTCACCCGAGATCAATACCGGTTTTGCGCGGGAAAGGCGAACAGTTTGTGTAATTGAATCCCAGGTGGGAGCAGGAACGAGTACTTCGTCAGAGGAATCGAAGAGTGAGAAGCAGGCCCCAAAAAGAGCCTGCCTTGCTCCGTTGGACACGACAATGTTGTCTGCATTTACGGGGCGTCCCCCAGACAGCAAGGAAAGATGTCGGGCGATCGCTACTCGAAGCTCTAGCAATCCGGCGTCAGACGACGCAACCGCATTACTCTGTTGCATGCTCCTCTGCGCCGCTTCCACTAGGATTCTGGAGGTGTGCATCCGCGGTTCGTCGAGCGCGAGATCGAGCACGTCTTCTCCCGCAGCGCGGCGCTTCATGGCTTCCTTTCGCATGGCAGACTGTGCTGGAGCCATCAACCCGTTGATGTTCCTCGACAGGTTCAGTGAGCGTGCATTTTGCCCAGTGCTCACTGGCGTACGACCCCGTACCGTTTGAGTATCTCCATTGTCTCCTCCAAAGGCAGAGCGTCAGCTGTTCCCCGATGCCCCCTCACAGTCGTGGCCATGAAGATTGAGTTGTATATCGCCTCTTCGGTCGCTTCAATCACCGCGTGAAACAGCGGACTCATGCTGCCATTCGGAACAGGCCCTAACGCAGCCAATTCAATGACCGGCACAGTGCTGAACGAGATGACGAAATCTCCAGATCCATTCGTCATGGAGCTCCCGGTCCGTGCGAGGCCAGCAAGCGAACGCCTTCCGAGGCGGGTGAGATTACGACTGTCCAGTGGCGCGTCCGTAGCGACAACGATCATGATGGAGCCATCACCGGTATCCACACCAGCCCACTCATCCGCAGCATCGCGACTC
>CAYTDU010000346.1:0-5971 GCA_964436395.1 uncultured Gemmatimonadaceae bacterium
ACTGCTACGGACACCTCGAATACGAGCGGCTCCCCTTCTTCGAATTTCAAGTCCTGAACCAGAGGCTCGGCGATGGGCTTCAGATCTTCTCGGTCCAGCACTGCCTTCCATCCGTCGCCTACCAGCTCATGGACAACGGTTTCCTTGATAGCGGAGCCAAACTTCTTCTTGATCACGGCCGCTGGAGTCTTTCCTTTGCGGAAACCAGGGAGCTTTGCCTGCTTTGCATATTTCGCGGCGGCCTTCTTCTCTGCGGCACTGGCGCGCTCAGCGGGAATTTCGACCTTGAAGATCTTCTCTCCCGGTTTCTCGTCTAACTGTGTTATGACAATGTCGTTTGCTTCTGTGGCACTCATTTGGTAGTTCGCCGTTTCTAAAGGAACGCGTAATCTAACCTTCCAAGGTCAGATTGGGAGCGGGGTAGGGAGTAGTGTGCAATTACGGGGCTCGTACAATCCCCCATCACCTTTCTGTGATGATGCGTGATACCTTGATTCTCGAAGAATCCAAAAGCTCCAAGAACAACTCGGGCTTGGAGGCGTACCGCGGGAACCGCCACTATCGAGAGTTCAACAAGGAGAATCAGCTGTCGTCCCATTTCGGACGTCAATGCGACCGGAGGGACTCGATGCGTAGCAGAGCGAGGCCGCAAACGCAATCGCGTTTGCGGACGCAGCTCCACCCTCACGGTATTCACCCACTGTATGCGACCGGAGGGACTCGAACCCTCACCCCGCGAAGGACAGGATCCTAAATCCTGCGCGTCTGCCAATTCCGCCACGGTCGCGAGAGGGATCAATTATAACGTCTAACTGGTAGTGGGGGCAGGGTTTCAGGGCGGAAGAAACTCCTGCGCCGGTGTCGGGCGCAACATTCGAAATGGGCTTTGAGACGGCATTTGCCAGTATCAAGACAGACCCAGAGTGAGACCCACCCAGATTGTGATGTGGAACAGCTAAACGAAGGACCTGGTCAGTGAGCACGCAAAGACCCCACACAGGGCCGTCGTTTGATGGTACTTCGATCGAACCAAACTCAGACCCTGATCGACACCCACTGAATATCAGCTGATATCGTGTGGCCGCGTACGGACGGGGCCGATGGACCTATTGAACTATCTCGGTACCGGTCTCTATGGCATGTAATTACTGGACACCGACGTCTGCGTATCTGTCAGATCTGAGTGTGCTCGTGCATTACTGCACGCCTTCACGTTTGACGAGAACAGAGACGGAGTCAACGGAACACCCGAGAACGGTGACTACCACTGGGCAGACGCGCTGATCTCAACTTGAAAATACCCGCTGACATACCGCGCCTACTCCTCCGAGATCACCTCCATCGGCTGGATTTTCGTGACCCGATGCGCGGGCAAGAAGGAGGCGATCAGGCATACTGCGAGGAGTAGCGATCCAACTCCCGCGAAGGTTATGGGATCGCGTCCTTCGACGCCGATGAGCAAATGGGTGATAAGGTTGGACGTCCAGGCTGCCGCGAGGAGCCCCAGGGCAGTGCCGAGCGCCGCGCTGGCCATGGTGCCCCGAAGAGCCAGGCCCACAAGCTCAGAGCTTTGCGCGCCCAAAGCCGTGCGGATTCCCATCTCCCGGGTCCGCTGCGCCACGCCTCGGGCGGTCACGCCGAAGACGCCAACCGCCGCCAGGAGCATGGCCAGCGCCGCAAACACAGACGTCAGTACGGCCCGGAACCGATCGTCGGACTCGGCCGCGTGCACGAGTTCCTCCACCGTCGTGGAAGCACTGATGGGGATGTCGGGATCCTCCGACCAGACGGCCTCACGAAGGACCGGGAGGTACCTCGCTGGATTGTCAGAAGTGCGCGCCACCAGTGTGAGGCTCCTACGTGGGTACTGGGCCGTGGACACGTAGAACGTCCCCTCCACCCCGGCAGCGAGGCTCTTCTGCGACACGTCACCCACCACACCGACCACGGTCCACGTCTCACCGTTGTAGCCGACCCTCACGCCCACGGGTGGCTCCCCGGGCCAGTAAAGCTCTGCCAGAGATTCGCTGACAAGCATGGCGCGTGGTGCGTCGGCCGCGTCGGCATGCGAGAGGAGGCGGCCGGCGAGGAGGGGAATCCCCATCGTCTCGTGATACGAAGGAAGCACGAACCTGGCCCAGCCGGCCACCCATGCGTGCTCTCCGTTCTTCGATATTTGGATGGTTTGGGAGTTCAATCCGCCGGGGAACGGAAGCACCTGGATCCCTCCCACGCTGGACACCCCAGGGACCGCCTCCAGGGCCCGCACGATCTCCCGGAAGAAGCGCTCCGTTTCGTCAGGCTCGTCGGGAGCCCCTGGGGGCACGCTGATCTCCACAACCGCGAGTCGTTCCGGATCGAAGCCCGGCTCCACATCCATGAGCCTCATGAAACTCCGACAGAAGAGTCCCCCTGCCACGAGAAGCACGACGGTCAAACCCACTTGAATGGTTACCACCGCGCGCTGAAGGGTCCGTCCTCCCTTGTGCGACGCCTGTGCCCTCACACCGAGGCCACGCCCCAGGGATCGACCCGCCAGGGTTAGGGAAGGCGCCAGCCCGAAGAGCACGCCGGTCCCCACGCCCGCCACCATCGCCAAGGCCAAAACGCGCCCGCTCAGGCGCACTTCCGCCAGGCGCGGTATGGGCGGAGCCGTGGCGAGGAGTGCATCGGTCCCCAGCCAGGCGACCAGGATGCCGACGGCACTTCCCATGAGCCCCAGCAGAACGTTTTCCGTGAGAAGCTGCCTGACCACTCTTCGTCGCCCTGCGCCAAGTGCGGACCGAACCGCCACCTCGTGTTGACGCCCTGCGGCTTCCCCAATCAAGAGCCCTGCCACGTTCACACAGGCGATCAGTAGCAAGCATCCTGCCCCACCGAGAAGAACGAAAAGCGGAGTGGTGAATCCCCTGGTAACCACTTCCTTCCGGCTCACGACCCGGGCCAGCTGACTCTCCGGCCCCATCGTCATGAGCGCTTGCACCTCGCCTCTGACCTGTTCGATTGTGCTTTCAGGCGTCAGCCGCGCCAATACCTCGAAGCAGTTGCCGCAGTCGATCGATGCCTCCACCGGAGGGAGGGGGATCCAGACGTCCCGCAAGCCCGGGTCGACCCCGCCCCCCTTGTCGTGGGTGGCGATCAGGTCGCTGCCCAGACGGAAGCCCGGCGGGAGTACCCCCACCACTTGGTACCGGGCTTCGTCGAGCTGAATTGAGCGACCGAGCACGTCGGGATCGGAGCCGAACCGTCGAACCCAAAGCTCGTAGCTCAATACCGCCACTGGAGCACCCTCCGCCGTACCCGGCGGCACCTCTTTCTCCAGGAAGGTTCGGCCGAGGGTCGGCTGCACGCCCAGAACCTGGAAGAGGTTCGCGCTAGCCATTCCGAGAGAAAGCTTCTCGGGTCGGCCTTCGCCAACGAGCACACGCTCGTCGTTGTAGAATGCCGCCACTCCGCTCAGCGTGGTCGCGTTCTCCCGCACATTCATGTAGTCGATCCACGGGAAATGGATGTGATCCCACACGTATTCCAATCCGTCGACTTCTTGCCATTCCGGCCACGCCTTCCAGATGCTCACCAGTCGCTCAGGGTTCCGGTACGGGAGATCCCGGATCAGCACTCCGTCCACCACGCTGAAGATCGCGGTCGTCCCTCCGATCCCCAGCCCGAGCGTCAGCACGGCGACCGTGGCGAAGAGCGAACGCCTTCTGAGCGTGCGCAGCGCGAACCGGAGATCCTGAATCACGGATTCGAGGACCCCCGCGCCTCCTCCGGGAATTCGCCTCGTGCTCCTGACCGGTCGCCGGTCGGAATCCAGCCAGATGGCCGAACCGTGTCGGATGCCGTCCAACAGCGTCCGAAGCACAAACGCCAGCCGCCTCCACCGCGCCGGCCCGATCTCGTTCATACGATCCTCGAAGAGCCCGACCATGTCGGCTTCATACATCTGCGACATGCGGCGTGGCAGGAGCCTCAGGAATAGTCGGTAAACCCTTACCTCCCAGCTTCCACTGCCCGACCGCGTCATCCCTCGCCTCCCGGATTCACACCCGCCGCTTCGGCCTCCGTGAGCAACCGGCGAAGACGGGCCGCTTCCGCAGCCACCACCCGCCGCCCCAGCGCGGTGATAACGAAGTGCTTCCGAGGACGCTCCGTTTCGGCCTCTCCCGGTACCTCCTCAATCAGGGAGAGATCGGCAAGCCTCCATATACGGCGATAGAGGTTGGTGGGAAGTATGCGGTTCCAGGCGGGCTGTCGGCTCTCGACCTGGCGCACGATGCGGTAGGCATGTGCCACCCCATCCATAAGGACCAGCAGGATCTGGAACTCCAGGGGATGGAGCGGAAGGCGATCGCCCAGGTGTTCTTGATTCGGCTTTACTGCAGGCACAACACGCTCTCTTGGATAGTGATATAATTGTGAGACTACTATCAGATAGATAGTATTGTGCGAAGGAGGTGTCAATGGCTGGATATGAATTTTCGCAAGGAGGGCAATGTCAAGTTATCCTCTTAAAGGCCGGACATTGGTGCCGTAGCCATTCGTATTGTTTACCGGCTACAAAATCCTGCGCGTCTGCCAATTCCGCGACGGTCGCGAGAGGGATCAATTGTAACGCGTAACTGGTTGTGGGGGCAGGGTTTCAGGCTAGGATGAACGTTGGAGGCGATCTCTCGTTTGATAGTGAAATTGGGCGTCCCCGTGCGCCGTTCCCAGCGGTTATGCGAGAACTGAGATCGGGCGGCACGCGAACAGCGGTTTACACTGTTCGCGTACTACCCTGTTGGCACCATCAGGTGCCCGTGTAAGCCTCGAACTGGCTGGCCGAGCGGCCGCATACTGTACCGCTCACGTTGCTTTGCGCAGACGCTCCTTCGGTGTAGGAAGCGCTGAAATCGATGTCGATTGCACAACTGCCGGTACGCCCATCGTTCGTGGTGAACTCGAATCCGCCGACTTGGCTCCCGTCCGCGGAGAACTCCGTCTCGCTGAGCACGACGTGGGAGTCGAACTGGATATCCCCATCGACCGTGAGAGTGTTCTGGTCGGATGCAACTGCACAGGCATCGAACTGAACCCCGACTTCCATCTCGATGTCACTGGCGAACGTCTCGTCATCGACGGTGCCGTCAACGGATCCATTCAGAGATATTTCGCCTCCCAGATCGCACGGTGCCGAGACGTTGACGCTCTGGTCCACATGGATTTCCGCCATCTGGATGCCGTCCGCGGGCGCTGCTACGCTGGCTGATGCATCGATGTCGTCAAAGGCCCCTCCGAACGCGTTGAAGATGGCCTGGATCTCGGCGTCGGAAAGTTCGTCTCCTGAGTTGACACCCATCGGGTCGTCACCGCACGCTGACAAAGTCAGAGCCAACCCTACCGCTAATCCAAATGCACACTTCTGATACCGTCTCATTATTCCTCCCTAGTATTGATGCCCTCATTGCCCGCTCCACCGCCTCGAATCATCTCGATCCTCACTCTTAGATTAAGAGGCCAGACGACTCCAAGCTGTGGCAGCGGTCACCTTATTGTAGGTATCGGCAGCAAAACGGTCAGGCTTGACTGGTTTCCTAACCTTCATCCAGTGGCAGACATCACATTTTGCGGCGGGAATGCGGTGGGTGAAGGGGCTTCGTAATTTCACCGACGCGTTTGGCGTCCGGAGGAACTCGGGGAGATACAAACGCACTAATCCACACAAGTTGACAAAACCTGGCGGCGCAACAGCTTCAGATATTGAGGTACGTTAGCAAGATGAAGAGCAGGTGGCCGGAGACCCGGCATAACAAAGGAGCGCAGAAGATGACCAGCCGTAGAAGTGGGTTTGACATCTGTTCTATTGGACTATTGATCGTGTCGTTGTTCCTGATGCCCGCAGTAACCGGCTGCGCCCAGGAAGCCGATCGGGCCTACATCAACGCGAACATTTACACAGTCGATGAAGATTTCACCACAGCTTCGGCGT
>CAYTDU010000347.1:0-5940 GCA_964436395.1 uncultured Gemmatimonadaceae bacterium
TTCGACGGCGAGCAAACACGCTGTGTACTATGACGGCGATGGCGAATTCCGCATGTGGAATTGTCGCGTTCAGTTGAACGATGCAAATGATACCTATGAGGCCGTGCGGATCGACAATGCGAGCTGTACTGCCAACTTCTGGAACTGCATTTTTGAATCGCTCCAATCCGTCAAGGGCAAGGGCCTGTATGCACGGGAGGGTGCAGTAAATGTTTACAACAGCATCGCCTATGATTTCGACGAGCAGTTTCTCTACAACAATTCCGATCTGACCTGCAAAAATGTCGCGGCCTTTTCCTCCGATGCCGCCAATTCCGACGACTTTTACAGCTATGGTGGCACCGGGAGCCTGACGGCGGACTACTGCGCCAGCGACGACGGGGATGGCAGCAATCCCATCTCACCCGCCTCAGGCGACTGGTCGAATGAGTACACGAATGCCGCGACTGGCAACTGGACACTGGTGTCGGGAGGGAATTGCCACAACGGAGGCACGAGCAATCCGGGTTCTGGTCTGTATTCCGACACATTCACAAACCGTAGTTATGTGAATAACTGGTCAGTCGGCGTTGACGAAATAGACGATGCTGATACGTATTACGTGGATTATGCAGCGGGGAACGACGCTTCCGCCGGCACCGCCACGGGAACCGCTTGGAAGCGTTGCCCGGGTGACACAAACTACAGTGGTACGGGGGCGCTGACTTCTGGTGATACCGTCTATTTCAAGAAGGGAAGCACTTACGAGGGGCAGATCACAACCCAAGCATCAGGAGTGACCTACACCATAACCGATTGGGGAACGGGAGATGCGGTGCATGATGGCTCTGGAGTGGGTCGGTGCATTGCTATCCAGCACGATGATATCACGATCTCGGGAGTGGATTCCAACCGAGCATACAAGTTCACAGGAACGGCTTCACAGAATCTGATTCAGGCATATGGTGCCAATACTTCCGGCACTACGATCGAGTACATAAAGTGCGAGGACGTGGAGACGGAGGGGGTGTCGAGCACGGATGGGATCAAGATCGGCGGGGACAGCTATCACCATCGAGCCTTCGAGATCAGTAATTGTTACTTTGAGAATATCTACGCCTACAGCTTCAAGATCTCCGGTCAGTCCGGTACCGGCAATGGGTCTGTACATCACTGCACGATCCTGGACTGCGGAGATCACGCGAATACGCAGGCGAATGTATCGGACACGGAGGGCGGCAACGGCATCACCGACATTGCCGTGTACAACAATACGTTCTACATCAGCGCCGGCGATGCGGATATCAACGGCATCAACTTCCAGGACGCCGCCGGCAATGTCTACGGAAATACGATCCGTAATTGCTACAAAGGAATCAGCTATAGTCCTGCATCAAGCGCTTCGCTCGTGGGCGTACTGAATATCTACAAGAACGCGATTTACAACCATCGCTACTATGGGATCATCTGCGAGAGCACCGATTCTGATGCCCACGCCCAAATCTACAACAATCTGATCTACAACAACTGCTCCTCGATTGCGGGAGCCCAGATACAGCTTGGGGGCAACGCGGACGCGAACGAGATCTACAACAACACAGTCTACGCCTCCGGGACCAATTCCCACGGGATTTATATCGCCGCCACTGCCAATAACTGCGTCGTGAAGAATAACATTCTCCAAGTTCTAGGGGCGGCGGACAAGTACCCGCTGGCCGACTACTCGGGGGATGTCACTGAGGACTACAACATTCTGGACTGGGGCCATGGCACTTGGTACGTCTACTGGAACGGCTCGGGCTATGCCACGATCGCCGCATACCGAACGGCTTCCAGCCAGGGAGCGCATAGTCTCGATGAGGGCGCAAGTTTTGTCAGTGCCCCAACGAATCTCAAATTGGCAACCGGTTCTCAGGGTATTGATGATGGAGTTGATCTTTCGGCCGAAGGATACTCGGACGACTACTGGGGAACAGAGAGACCCGTGGGAGACCACTGGGATATCGGGGCCTATGAAGGCGCGGGTGAGGAGGCGGCTGTTACTCGCCGTGATGGGACACTAGTCATTCTGATTTCGCACTTCTTTCCCCCCTGGTTCCTCAACGGGGTGCGGATCGGCGTACTGACAATCCTCTGGCTGTGCATAGCACACCAGGTGGCAAGGAGAAGCAAATGGCGGTAACTCAGAGATACACTCCGTTCATCAAGATGACCGCGGCGGACGACCAGATCGACGGCTACGTGGACATCGAGTATCTGCATCTCGTGGCGAAGGCGGCGATTGCCGGCGACGATTTCGAGTTCCAGGACGGCTTCGGGAACACGATCTGGAAGGAGGTCGCGGACGGCGCCAACTTCTCGAAGATCCACGTCGTGAAGCATCGCGTATGGGGATTCAAGATAGTCACGCTGGATACCGCTGGCGCCGAGCTCTACGTGAACAACGACACGTACCGTGACTGGAGTCAGCGGGGCGGGAAGAACGAGAAAGAGGCTTAGTGGTCCCGAGCGGTGCTTGGACCATAAAAACACCGCCGTTGGCGGTGGCACAACCAGCTCGAAAGAGCGAGAAGGAGGGCAACAATGCCTACTTCGGATGATGTCAAACTTCCAGGGGCAGCGACGGGGCTGAAGACCCCCGATGGGACCGTGTCGAACATCGAGCGGATCGGCAACCAGAACGACAGGATCGTATCGCAGCTGCATGGCAAAATGTACGAACAGTGTCTCAGGCTGAACCTGTTCGGGGCCGCAAGCCAGGCGGCCACCACGACCACGATCGCGCTGGCAACAACCTACACGGGGCTGTGTCTCTCCAACCCGGCCGGGAACACGAAGAATCTGGTCCCGCGCCAAGTGATGGCGGCACTTTCCGTGGCACCCGCCGGAATCGCGCCCATGGCGGTCGGCGGAGGCTACGCGGCGGCCGGCGTCGTGACGCACACCACGCCGCTCACGACCTACTGCATGAAGCTCGGCAACGGGCAGGCTGCAACGGGTCTGGCGGATGCGGCTGCAACGCTCGTCGGCACACCCAGGGTGATCATGCCGTTTCTCGGCGGCTTCACGGCCGCGGCCCTGTTCGCCACGACCCCGGCGATCATGGACCTGGAGGGCTCGATCATCATCCCGCCCGGCGCCTACGTGTTCGTCTACACGCTGACCGTCGCGGTGGGGCTGTTCGGGATCACGTGGGAAGAGGTGCCAGTCTAAGAGCCCATGCTTGAATGGCTGGCGGAGTTATCGGAGGAAGACAAGCTGAGCGCTATCAGGCGGGCTTTCGCCGAGGTGGCGCAGAGCGAGAGCGGAAAGATCGTGTTCGCGGCGATCTTGAACGATCTGTGTTTCTTCCGACAGGCTGAGATGCCTGAAGAGCAGGCTCTCAATAACTACGCGAAATTCCTCATCAATCACTACTTTGGTGAGGAAGCCAAGTACAGGGTCTTCGAGGCCCTGCTTGGACGAGGACAGTAAGATGGCAGAAAATCAGGCCGCCGCGCCCGACAAGGATAACGCGGCCGCTGCAGAACCGACGGCAAAGGAGGGTTCCCTCCTCACCGGCGAGGGTGAAGGCACCACGTCGTCGACGGAAGGTGACACTCCGAAGTTGCCCCACGCATGGATGAACGGGCTGACGACCGAACAAAAGGCCGACGTAGAGCTCATCAAGAACCTATCCAAGTTCGAGAAAGGGATACCGGATCTTGCCAAGTCCTACGGCGAGCTTTCCAGTAAGTTGAGCCAGGCCCTTGTTGTCCCGAACGAGACGGCCACGGAGGAGGAGAGGGCGCGTTTTCGCAAAGCGATAGGCGTGCCCGAAAAATCAGAGGACTACAAGCTGGAGAAACCGAAGCTCCCCGGCGGCCTGGAGTACGACGAGGACGTCGAGAAGGATCTGCTCGCCCTGGCTCACAAACTGAACATGAGCAACGAGCAGGCCGACGCCGTTCACACGTTCTACTCCACGACCCTGGCAAAGCAGATCATGGACGCGCGGAAAGTCGTCAAGACCACGGAGGCCGAGGCCGAGGCCCAGCTCCGCAAGGACCTGGGTGCGGACTACGATGCGGCGCAGACCTACAAGGAACGCGCCTTCAAGGAGTTCTTCTCGGAGCCCGGGATAGCCGAGCTGTTCGTAAAGACCGGCCTGGGCAACCATCCGGGTATCATCAAAGCCTTCGTGAAAATGGGCAAGGCTTTCAGCGAGCATGGCTTTGTGGACGGATCTCGCGGCGGGAACGTTGAAAGCAGCGAGGTCGGCAAAAGGAGTTTCGACGAGATCGCATCAACGATCTATGGGAGAACATCCGAGCAGTAGTCCGTGGGAGGTAGCCAATGGCTACTCTCGGGACAAATGTGGTCACCTATCTGGATATTGCCTCCAGACTGGGACCCGACAACAAAATCAGCGGGATCATCGAGCTGCTGAACAAAACCAACTCGATTCTCGAAGACATGGCGACGGTGGAAGGCAACCTGCCGACCGGTCACAAGAGCACGATCCGGACGGGCCTGCCGACCGCCACCTGGCGTCTACTCAACTACGGCGTTCAGCCGACCAAGAGCATCACATCTCAGATCGTCGACACCTGCGGGATGCTCGAAGCATACGCCGAGGTCGACAAGTCGCTCGCTGATCTCAACGGCAATACGGCAGCCTGGCGCCTCAGTGAGGACCAGGCACATCTCGAGGCGATGAACCAGCAGATGGCGACCGCCCTGTTCTACGGTAACCAGGCAACGAACCCGGAGCGAATCACGGGTCTGATGCCGCGGTATCCGCAGTACGGGGCGAACGACCCAAGCGTCACGGCCTACAACTGCCTGGACGTACATGCGGCCGCAAGCGGCGCGGTTCAGACCTCGATCTGGCTGATCGTGTGGGGACCGAACACGGTCCATGCGATCTATCCCAAGGGAAGCAACTCGGGTGGAGTGGACTTCGAGAACAAGGGACAGGTGACGCTGGACGACAGCAGGACGCCTCCGGGGCACTACGAGGGCTACAGGACCCACTACAAATGGGACCTGGGCTTCACGGTGAGAGACTGGCGCTACGCGGTGCGTTGCGCCAACGTTGACACCGCGCTCCTCAGCGCTACCGCGGTGGACCTGTTCTTCGGCATGACCAAGGCGTACTACAGAATCCCCTCCTTCGGGATGGGGAGAGCCGTTTTCTACTGCAACAACCTCATCCTGGAGTACCTACAGCATCAGGCTGCGGTCAAGGCCAACCTGGCCCTGAAGTACGAAGAGGTCGGCGGGAAGCCGCTCACGTCTTTCATGGGCATACCGATCCGCCGGTGCGACGCGCTTCTGAACACCGAAGCCGAAGTGCTCACGATCTAAGGAAGGAGGAAACCAATGTACGTAGACAAAGAACTTGCTTTCCAGGTCATGGGTACACCCCAGGCGGAAACGACCGTGGACACCCATGTCTCAACCAACGTGATTGATCTGACCCACATCCCCCGCACCATCATCGAGAATGCGTATTTCGTATTCCGCTGCGCGGTGGTTCCGATCTCGGCCGGAGGCGGGACGCTGCGGATCGATCTGGATGTCTCGGCGGCAGTAGGACTCACGACCCCCACAACTCTGTGGAGCTCCGGGACCCTCGCCAACGCGACTATCGTGGCCTGGACGGCCAACACCATCATCTATGCGGTGAAGGTTCCGGCCTACATGCCCCTCCAGTATCTGGGCGTGAACTACACCATCGCAACGGCCGTCCTCACGGCGGGCAGCTGGGAAGCCTGGCTGACGCCGAACGCGCCGTACTACATCCCGGCTACACCGTAAGGAGTCGCTGATGGAGGAAGTACGATTCGTGGAAGTTGAATGCCTGCGCGACACCGCAGAGGGCATCGACTACTACCGCAGGGGCGAGAGATACACCGTGCCGTCGAATCATCCGTGTATGCAGCACTTTGAGATCCTTCGGGACGTGAAGGAGAAGGA
>CAYTDU010000348.1:0-5925 GCA_964436395.1 uncultured Gemmatimonadaceae bacterium
AAAGAAGAGCGGCGTGCATTGAGGAAGGAGCAAAAAGCGCAAGGTAGAAGCGACACTGTTCCTCCAGGCGAAGATCCAGATCTCTACGGCATGGTGCCCGGTCCTCAACCACCCTTGGAATAGCATCTTCGAAGTCCTAGCTCGCATCAAACAGGTCATCGACTCGTGCTGATATCCACTTTGATATCCCGCCATTTGCCCTGCCTGAAGCGGCCGAGGCTCAGCGTCACGCGTGTCATGTGACCCAGAACAATGGCCATCCATATGTCACGTGGGTCAAGCTGGCCGATCGCCTGAAAGATCGAGCACAAGCCAACCGGAACCACTACTTGCGAGATTATAGAGATGTAGAGTGGGCCCTTTGTGTCGCCGGTTCCCTGTAGACCTCCGGTGTAGGCCAGGGCACCAGTCACGAAAATCCCAGATATGCTCAGATAGGCAAGCAACTCAACACCGAGGTCTACGACCACTGGATCATCCATTCCGAATACCCCAAGCAGCACGCGGGGCACCAATATGAAAAGCGATCCCACAACCGCTGCGACGCCCAAACCCACCCAAGCGGCGACACGTACACCGTGAACCGAACGCTCCGGTTTCCCAGCTCCTAGATTCTGGCCGGCGAATGCCGCGGCGGCACCCATCAGTCCTACCGAGGTCCACGTGATCAACGAGAATAGCTGGGTATAGCCGACTGCGTACGCGGCCTGTGCTTGCCCACTCAGGCGCAATGAACCAACGAAACCGAGCAGAATGACTCCGCCAACGTTCATAACAATCCCTTGGATGCCGGCAGGGATTCCGAACTTGAACAACGAGCGGATGATAGAGAAGTCGGGCCTAAGGCTCATACCGCGATAGAAATGGACTACCCATGTATGCGAGAAGAACAGGCGATGTGCGGCTACCAAACTGAGCACGCCAGCCGCGATCACGGTGCCCATAGCGGCCCCGGTGGTGCCGAACGCGGGAATAGGTCCGAACCCGCGAATTAGGACCACGTTCAACATCAGGTTCAAAATGGTGAGCGCAACGCCGAACTTGAGCGGAGTACGAGCATCGCCAGCCGATCGCAACGCACCGCCCAACATGAAAAACACCATCATCCCGAAGCCGAACAGGAACATGATCCTGATGTATGGCAGCGCTTCGGCGCGCACCTCATGGGTAGTATTCACCATCTCGAGCAGCGTTGGTGACAAGAAATACCCAAGCGGCGCCATGATCCCAACCGACATTACGGCAGCGGTTAGAAACGCCTGATACACAGTCCGGTTCACCTTTTCCGGGTCGTTCGCACCAGCGAACCGGGCGACCAGTACACCCATCCCGGTGAATACGGAACTGATGAATACGATAACGACGAGGAAGATCTGCCAGGAGACACCGATAGCGGCATTGCCGGTGTAGCCGACGTAGTTGCCGACCATCGCATGGTCCACGATCCCCTGCAGACCGCCTATGACGTTCTGTAGCATCGTTGGCCATGCGAGCTTCCACACCGCACGCGAAACCGGTCCCTCCACGATGGAGCGATCATAAGGTTTCGCGGTTCGGTTCGGTGCGGCCATTGGATTAGCCTGGACTACGGGGAATTGAGACCAGAAGTCTGATTGTGTCCGGAAGCTCGACAAGCTAGCACGGCATTTGAACCACCGCTAGGTACTAAGACAAACTCCGCACAATCCGGGTTGCGGTGCGAGGGGACCGGCATACATTGGCATTCATGTTGCACCCGGTTTTTCGAGCATGGGTGACATCTGCGGCAAATAACGAAGCTGCGAGGCAAATATGGACCTGTCAGTCTACCGAAAAGAGTTCCCAGTCACAGAAACACTCGTCTACATGAACCACGCCGGAGTGTCACCTACCTCTACTCGCGCCCGAGACGCAGTCGCGGAGTGGTTTGAAGGTTGCGTGAAACGCGGAATCCTCGAGGAAGAGGGTTGGGTGAAAACCGCGGAGGAATGCCGCTCCCGGTTTGCGAAGCTGATAGGTGCCTCGGCGGAAGAGGTCAGCTTCGTGAGAAACACATCACACGGCCTGGCGCTCGCCGCAGAGGGCCTGTCGTGGAAGCCGGGCGACCGCGTCGCCGTCGCGACGGAGATCGAGTACCCGTCGAATGTCTATGTCTGGCAGCACCTGGGAGATCGCGGAGTAGAGGTAGACAAGATTGAGGCTCCCGACGGCGCGGTAACCCCCGAAGCTGTCGAGGCGGCGCTCTCGCCGAAAACTCGGCTTGTGGCCGTCAGTTCAGCTCAATATTCCACAGGAGCCGTAGCGGACCTGGCCACAATAGGTGCCCTTTGTAAAGACCGCGGGTTGCTGTTCTGTGTCGACGGCATCCAGACAGTAGGCGCTCTTGACATTGATGTGAAGCAGGTCGGCGCTCACTTCCTCTCCGCGGACAGTCACAAATGGTTGCTCGGAATGCACGGTCTCGGTGCGTTGTACGTCAGCAGCGAAATCGTCGACCAGGTACGACCCGTTATCGTCGGATGGAAGAGCACCACCGATGCCTGGAACTTCGACCGGGCGTTTTTCGAGCTGTTGCCCGACGCCAGAAAGTTCGAAGAAGGGAGTCTTCCGTGGGCTCTGATTGTCGGATTTCACGCAGCGCTCGAAATATTGGAAGAGATAGGCATTCCCACCATCGGCACACATATAAATGGTCTATTGGAAAGATTGGCTATCGGACTAGACATGTTGGGTGCTCAGGTGTTTCCTCCTCCGGAGATGCGGCAACACATATTGACCTTCACTCACCCGAAGGCCGACAGCAATCAGCTGCTTTCCCAGCTCACTGAACGTGGTTTTGTGATCTCGTGCAGACGAGGGCGGATACGGGTTTCGCCACACCTTTATAACACCAACGCCGAGATTGAAAAACTGCTTGCTGCTGTCGAGGAGTGTCTCGGGATTGGCTAATCCCCCATCAGGGTGACAACAATCTTCCGCTGGCCTCCGCGGTCGCGATGTTCGCAGAGGTAAACACCCTGCCATGTTCCCAAGTTCAGCCGGCCCGACGAGATCGGTATCAATACCGAACTGCCTAACAGTGAGGACTTCAGATGGGCCGGCATGTCGTCCGGCCCCTCGAAAGTGTGTCGGTAGTAGGGAGCATTTTCCGGGACGAGATGGTTGAAGTGGGATTCGAAGTCGGTTCGAACAGTCGGGTCAGCATTCTCGTTCAACGTTAGACTAGCCGACGTATGCTTGATGAAGATGTGAGCAAGGCCAGCATTAATCTCGCGAATCTCCGGCATTTCCCGCTCAATCACGTTGGTGACGAGATGAAACCCTCTTGGGTACGCCGGAAGCCTCAATTCCCGCTGGCGAGTCTTCATTACGATAGCAACACTAGAAAACCGCCATCATCCAAATCACGTGACCACTCTTTGACAAAGCCATCGAGTCGCGTCTCCAGGATCTGGCGTACGCGCGGCTTGATAACCGGCGAACCACCCGAGCCGCGACCCTTACCGGTGACTACGTGAACTACCGAACCCGATGCGCGCCTACTCCATGTCTGAATGAAATTGCAGACTGCCTGATCGACTTCTGATGCGGAGTAGCGATGCAGATCCAACGCCGCAACAGGACTTCGGTCGAGTATCGGATCCGAGAGATGCTGCCGGTGTGGGTCCTGCTTTTTCTTTCGGCGCTTTCGCATAGGTAATAATAACTGAGGTAGAGGTGCACATTGGAGAAGAATGGCGGGCGGGAGCGGAAAGGGCGCCTTGGACGGCACGCGTGGGATAAAGTACTTTTTGGGAACACTGGACGTGCCTGAGGGGTTTTCACCTAGACACCATTCGCAAGATCTGAGCTGGAGAGAAAGTGTCAATTCGTCCTATCAAGAGAATCGTACAGGCGAATCCGACCATTGAGGGGGCAGGCGTAAAGTTGCGTCGCGCATTCGGGTTCGGTGATACGGCCAGTTACGATCCGTTCCTACTGCTGGACGACTTCAGAAATGACAATCCCGGTGACTACATAGCGGGATTTCCTTGGCATCCACATCGCGGCATTGAAACGGTGACCTACATGTTGGCGGGTACTGTCGACCACGGCGACAGCCTCGGCAATCGGGGCACGTTGGGGGCAGGGGATGTACAGTGGATGACAGCGGGCAGCGGGATACTTCATCAAGAGATGCCCAAGGGAGATGCGCAAGGACGCATGTATGGCTTTCAGCTTTGGGCGAACCTGCCGGCATCACTCAAGATGACGGCACCGCGATATCAGGATGTCGCAGCCGCCGACATACCCGAAGTAACAGAAGACGACGGCACAAGCGTTAGGATTCTGTGCGGCGATCTCTGGGGCAAGACAGGACCCGTGGACGGCGTTGCCGCCGAACCGCGTTTCCTCGACGTTTCAGTACCACCTGGTGTAGAGCGCACTCTACCTGTGGAAACTCACCACTCGACGTTTGCATATGTCTTTGGGGGTGCGGCGATCTTTCGCGGAGCGTCCGAACCAATGGATGTCCGTACGGAGAAGGTGCCATGCAATGACAATGCTGCCGCTGTCGAGTCAGCAGGTAACCGATCACTCGTGCTTTTTGACTCCGGTGAAGAAATAATGCTGCGCGCTAGTGACGATGGCGTCAGATTCCTGTTGGTTTCCGGAGAGCCGCTGCGAGAGCCTGTCGCTTGGCGCGGCCCGATCGTCATGAACACGCAAGAAGAACTGCGACAGGCATATGCAGAGCTCAACAATGGGACGTTCATCAGGCAGTAGGATGCAGCGCAGCCTGTAGTAAACCGGCATCAGAACGCAACTGGCGCGTGAACCGGTCGATTCCAACTGTAGGATGACTTTCGGGAGATTGTGGTAATGACAGCGCATCATGGATTGCATTTGCTTTCGGCAGCATTGATCTGTGCGCTCTTGATACTCAGCGTCGGTGACGCCGAGGCACAAAGACGTCCGAGTTTCGGCAGATCAGTGGCCGTGGCCCTCGGACCACGTGTTGGCGGAGACTGGGACGACAAGACCTGGAGCGTGGGCGGGCAGGCGCGGGTATCACTCCCCTTCCTTCCCGGGCTTCAGGTCGTGCCGAGCGCTGACGTGTTCCTGTTGGACGATGAGAACGAATGGCAGGTTAACCTCGATGCCGTACTACAACTACTTCCCTTCATCTATGGAGGAGCGGGGCTAGCGGTTGCAAAAGACAGCCTGCCGACCAGTGAAGGCCCAACGACAGAAACAGGATACAATCTGTTCTTGGGTCTGACGATCCCTGCCCT
This sequence comes from uncultured Gemmatimonadaceae bacterium, assembly GCA_964436395.1. Classification (GTDB taxonomy): domain Bacteria; phylum Gemmatimonadota; class Gemmatimonadetes; order Gemmatimonadales; family GWC2-71-9; genus JBDGYW01. The sequence continues at coordinate 5,256 of CAYTDU010000348.1, forward strand.
GCGACTACCGTTGAGACCGTTCGCAGAAGTCCGTTTGACTGAGATCAACAGGCTCGTAAACCCGTGGCGCGTGGTGGTTGGTTTTGACATTTTGCTTAGCGGGCGACACTACATGCGCCGTTAACTCACGTCTTGCCAGCCAGACCGTCCTTTCGCCCCGTGGTCATCTTGTTGCGCACCTCTCGCACGACTCGGGCAGCGAGGCGGTCGCCGTACTTTCCGAGAAATACCTCCACGCGTTTGGGCTCTCTCTTCGACAGAGCACGCAGCGCCCACGACATAGCCTTAACCACCATGTCTTCACGATCGTCCACGAGAAGACGACACACCGCGAGCGTGCGATTCGCGTCTCCCTTGCCGCCTTGTGATTTCACATTCAGCGGTACGGTGCTCACTAGAGCTGCGCGTCGCCACCAGCGGTTGGCGGACCGTGCCCATCGGTGTACGTCCGCGTCTGCAATCTGACCGTTTCTCCAGGCCACCCCGGCTAACCCTGAGACACAGTCCACCTCACCCCACCCTTCCATGTTCTTGCCGATACGTTCTATGTCGGATAAACGCAACGCCGCTAAGGCTTTCGGATGATAGAGAATGAGCCCGTACACCATTGGGACGGCACCAGGCGGGTCGGCATCGATGATCCTAAACGCGAGCCTGATCGTGTCCCGGG
>CAYTDU010000349.1:0-5910 GCA_964436395.1 uncultured Gemmatimonadaceae bacterium
CAGAAATTTCGCGGAGTAGACAGTGAAAGCAGCAATACATCCAACGTATCAACGTGCTGTCGTAATATGTGCGTGCGGCAACACATTTGAGACCCGATCGACGCAGTCAGAGATCAAAGTGGAGATCTGTGCGCACTGCCACCCGTTCTTCACCGGCAAGCAGAAGCTCGTCGATACTGCCGGTCGCGTCGAGCGGTTCAAGAAACGCTACTCGAAGCAAGAAACTTCGCCGGGAGTGTGATCGGTGCAGGCGCGGCTCCAGGCCGCGCTTGAGCGCGCGGCCGAAATTGAACGCGAATTGGCTGATTCGGCCACTGCGCGAGACCCAGCCAAACTCAAGACGCTCGGACGTGAGCATTCCCGCCTCGAACAGATTCGGCGTATTGCATCCGTATACGAAAAGCTGAAGAACGAGTTGGCCGAAGCCCAGGAGCTATCTCGCGACCCGGATTCGGGGATGGCCGATCTGGCGCGCGAGGAGGTGGCGAGTATCGAGCCTCGGCTCGAGGCCGTGGAGCAAAAACTGCTCACACTGCTCATCCCGCCGGACCCGCTCGACGACCGCGACACCCTTGTCGAGATTCGTGCAGGCACAGGTGGCAACGAAGCCGCACTATTTGCGGCGGATCTCTATCGCATGTATTCGCGATTCGCAGAGCGCCGAGGTTGGAAGACCGAGGCAGTCTCTCTGTCGGATGGTAACGTGGGCGGATTGAAGGAAGTGATCTTTGCTGTTCGAGGGGATGGCGCTTACGGGCATCTGCGTCATGAATCCGGTGTGCACAGAGTCCAGCGCGTTCCGGCCACTGAAGCCCAGGGGCGAATCCACACTTCGGCTGCCACGGTAGCCGTGCTACCCGAGGCGGAGGAAGTGGATGTCGAGATCGAGGAGAAGGACCTCAAGGTCGACGTTTTTCGATCGTCCGGACCGGGTGGCCAGAGCGTAAATACCACAGATTCGGCTGTACGTCTGACACACCTGCCGACGGGTTTGGTTGTGCAGTGCCAGGATCAAAAATCGCAACTGCAGAACAAGGTGAAAGCGCTCGAAGTATTGCGAGCCCGGTTGCTCGATCGCATGGTTGCTGAGCAAGAAGCGGAACGGGGAAATGAACGCCGCGCCATGGTCGGTACTGGAGACAGGTCTGCCAAGATCCGCACGTACAACTTCCCGCAGAATCGTGTAACAGACCATCGCATCAACCTCACGGTGCACCGATTGGATGAAATTCTCGATGGCAGTCTCTCGGAACTGATCGAGGCGCTGAGACTTGCATATCAGGGAGAGCGCTCGGACGGCTGATGTCCGATCGGTATTCAATCGAAACGGAGTTGCGAGAGGGAGCACGCGTTCTCGAAGAGGCGGGAGTGCTCAACCCGACGAGAGAAGCAACTTCCATTTGGGCCGCACTCGTAGGCGTGCAACCCGGCGATGTTTGGCTGACACGAGAGGACGTAGCTCCTGAGTCCTTGGCCAACCAATTCCGGGAGTTGACCCGCCGTAGAGCCGAGGGGGAGCCATTACCCTACGTTGTGGGAATCGCCGGCTTCCGCAAACTCGACCTCAAAGTAGACAAGAGAGCGCTCATACCACGGCCGGAGACCGAAGGACTCGTGCACCTGGTGCTGGAATGGTGTGAGAGCCGGGAATGGGCCGCTCCGGGCAACTGGGGCCTGGCGGTAGATGTGGGTACCGGCACTGGTTGCATCGCTCTCAGCCTCGCGGTTGAAGGGAGATTCGCACGAGTCGTGGCGATAGAAAAGTCGCAGGCAGCTCTCGATCTAGCAGCCGAGAATGTTAGTGCGGTGGCTCCCAAGACGCCCGTTGAACTTCGAAATGGCTCGCTGCTGGATTCGGTCGACGAGACGTCGGTAAGCGTGATCGTGTCGAATCCACCATACGTCACCGTTTCAGAGTACTATCGGTTAGAACAGAGTGTGACCAACTTCGAGCCGCGTGAGGCGTTGGTGAGTGACGATGACGGGATAGAACACACTCGAACACTGTTGGAAACCGCGGCATGCCGAATGATTACGGGCGGCCTGTTAGCGATTGAAGTAGATTCTACCAGGGCAGGAATGGTTCACAATCTGGCTCGCAAGCTGGGGTGGCCGAACACCCGCATTGAGGCCGATCTGTTCGGCCGGCCTCGTTTTTTGCTCGCAACCAAGGAGACTTAAGTGATTGAAGACAAAGCCCTAGAACTTGGCAAAATGCTTGGGCAGACCAATGAGTACAAGGCGATGCAACGTGCCCGCGAGGAGCTCGAAAAGACTCCCGAGGTGAAGGCGCAGATGCAGCGCGTTGAGATGCTGACCGCGAAACTCGAGCCGATTACCAAAGAGGGTAAAGAACCGCCCAAAGAGATGGCGGATGAATACGAGAGTCTCCTGACGAGCATCCAGGGCCATCCCAAATACCAACAGGTAGTAGCGGCTCAGTCGAACTTCGACAAGATGATGCTTCAGGTAAACGAAAAGATCGTAGAAGGTATCCGGCAGGGAGCAGAAAGCTCGATCATCATACCGGGCTGAGCAGAAAAGGCATGGCAGGCTGCTTTATAGTTGTCGAAGGCCCCGACGGGGTAGGGAAGACGACCCTCGCTTCACGACTCGCATTGCGGCTCCGCGCAATCGGCCACGATGTGTTGGAGGTACGCGAACCGGGTGGTACACCGGTTGCCGAGGCAGCTAGAAGTGCGGTACTTGATCCCGAACTGGATGTTTCTCCCTTAGCCGAACTGTTCCTCATACTGGCGGCTCGCGCGGACCTTGTCGCTCATGTTATACGTCCCGCGTTGGAGGCAGGTAGCATCGTGCTGGGAGACCGGTACGAATTGTCAACTTGGGCATATCAGGTAGAGGGAAGGATGTTGCCCGAGGGAGCGGTGCTCGAGGCAAACCGCCTCGCAACGGGTGGATTGGTACCCGACCTCACTTTGGTGCTGGACGCACCGAGAGATGTGTTGCAGGAGCGCATGGCGATGGGGGGCAAACCTTTGGACAGGATCGAGCGGGCGGGTGACCAAGTGCTCGGCCGCATCGCTGATGCCTTTCTCGGAGCTGAAGGTCCTGGAATCGTGCATGTGGAAGCGGTCGGCGGCCCAGACTCGGTAGAGGAAGCGGCATGGGAAGTCGTGCGAGAATGCCTGAGAAACAGTGGTTGGAGCTTAGATCGGTGATGTTTGGACTCGAGGTTCTCGTCATTTGGAGAGATGAGTAATGAAGGGATCACGACTTGTCGTTCTCGGCTTGGTTTTGGTTGCAGCGCTGATATCCGGTGGGTGGCTTCTGCAACGAGGCAGCCATAGATCAAAGAACATCTATGAGAAGGCACGGCTGTTCGAAGACATAGTCGCGCACATCGCAGAGTACTCTGTGGACTCCCTCGGCGAAGACGAGCTTTATGAGATGGCAATCGAGGGACTGATTGGTGAGTTGGATGATCCCTATGCATCCTACCTGGATCCGGATGACGTTCGAGAGCTGACGGAGCGGACGACCGGAGACTACGGCGGTCTCGGGATGCAGATCGATGTGCGAGACGGCTGGATTACCGTCATCGCGCCCATGGCTGACACGCCGGCCGAAGCAGCTGGAATCGAGTCGGGAGATCGGATCGTCGAGGTGGAGGGTGAGTCGACGTTTGGGTGGCGGAACGAACAGGCTGTCAGAGAGCTGCGAGGTGAGCCCGGCACCGTTGTGAAGATCGCAATATCTCGGCCTGGTGTTCCCGAACCTTTCGAGCTCACTCTCACGCGGGCATCGGTACATGTGCGGTCAGTGCAGGCCGCTTTGATGCTCCAGCGGCAAATCGGGTATGTGTCTCTGTCCTATTCGACCATGGGCAGCACGGTAGTTGAAGAACTGACGCAGGCAATTGACTCACTCCGTAACGAAGGGGCGCGGTCACTGATTTTCGATCTGCGGGATTCTCCCGGCGGGGTGTTGGACGAGGGTGTGGCTCTCACCGATCTCTTCCTTGCCGAGGGCGAGGTCATGATGCGCACCGACGGGCGCAACCCGAGGGTACGAAGCGTGTACAGCGCGCAAAATGCCGAGGAATGGCCGGGGATGCCGATCGTCGTGCTCGTCAATGGAGGAACCGCCAGCGCAGCCGAGATCGTTGCCGGAGCGCTCCAAGATCACGATCGCGCATTGGTGCTCGGAACACCGACGTTCGGAAAAGGATTGGTACAGACAGTTTTCCCCCTTGGCTACGATAACGCACTCCAGCTGACCACCAGCCGGTGGCAGACGCCGAGCGGCCGCACGATACAAAGACCAATCCGTCGAGTAGGTGGGAGGCTACAAATTGTGGGAGGTGCTGAAGAGGAGCGAGCGGACCTTACCGGCGACACAATATTCGTGGACTCGAGCGCGGTCTTTTACACCGATGCGGGAAGGGTGGTTGTTGGTGGGGGCGGGATCCGGCCCGATGTCGCTGTACGTCGGGACACGCTGACCGATGGAGAGCAGGCGTTCTCGCGTGCGCTTGGAGCCGACATCCCCATCTACCGTGATGTATTGACGTCATACGCTCTCGAAATCAAAGGCAGCGGTGTGATCTCCAGCATCGACTTCACAGTTACTGGGCGTATGCGCACAGAACTGATCAGGCGTTTCAGAGAGCGGGGGATCGACCTTCCGATGGAAGTATTCAGAGGGGCCGGAGATCTCCTCGACGAACAACTCACCTACGAGGTGGCTCGCTACGTGTTCGACAGGGATGCGGAGGCTCGACGCCGCATACGAGATGATGCGCAGGTAGCCAAAGCGATTGAATTGCTTGCAGGAGTCTATGGTCCGGCGGATCTGTTCGAACGTGCGGCAACACTGTCGGGCCCGTCGCGCAACTGAGCGTTGCCGGGCTATGGAGTGACGATTCGCGCCCCATTGGGAACAGTGAATTCCAATTCGGATTTCGGAATATCCACATTCGGCTGGAGTCGTTCGAACTGAATCGTTCGCCTTTGACCCGCTGGCTCCAAGACTATCAGACGACGCACTAGCCCGGTGTTCCGAGAGATCGAAACTTCTGCCTCTCTGAAAGGGTCGTCGTCACGCCGGGGTAACAGGCTCACAACGTCGACGAGTTCTCCGGCGACGGAATCGGTGCCCACGAAATGTGCCCGGTAGTGTTCCAACGGACGATCCACGAACTGTGCAAGTAGGTTGGGGGTTGCAGCTCCACGTGTCGGAATCGGTTGACGCATGACCTGGTTGGGAACGCTGCTGGGTAGGTAAATCCACAGCCACGTTCCATCGCTTACGATGCGGTCACCGTCCGGATCCGTGAAACGCATTGCAAAACGGCTCGGTGGCGCCAAGACCAAAATCCCTGCCGACAACACCTCTTCGCCCAGCATTGGGTTGTGGAGCGTCTGGCTGAATTCTGCTCGCAGCGTTTCTATGCCACGGTATGTCGTCTCAGCACGGTTCAATGCCCGCATCATATCTTGGGCTTCGCCCCTTGCTCCGATGGAACACGCGAAGGCCAAGGCGATCAGTGTCCGCCTGCAGTGGTATCTCATGGCTCTCTACCCAAGAACACGATTCGCTTGAAAAAGGTCCCTTTCGATGTCTTGAGACGTACCGGGTAGATGCCTTGCGGAACAAACGCTCCATCGGAGGACGTGCCATCCCATTCCAACCGGGGATCACAACGTCCGGTATTGCCAAACTGACCTCGACCGTACCTACCGGCTTGAACGCGCGTCGGGAATGCCGTGGAGGGTACGAGATCTTTCACTACATGCCCGCGAATGTCCAGAATGTCCAGTGTGATTTCATCGTCCTCAGCGAGATCGAACCAGATGCACGTAGAGGTCACCCCCATTGTCTCGTTGGGGAACGGGTTCGGGAAGTTCTGAAACAGCAACGTTGCAGTTGGAAGCGACTCGTCGACAA
>CAYTDU010000350.1:0-5906 GCA_964436395.1 uncultured Gemmatimonadaceae bacterium
CGGGATGGCTATGAGGAACTCCTGTCGGCGCTGCATCCTGCCCTGGGAAGAGCACACAGAGTCGGCATTACGGGACCCCCCGGTGCTGGAAAGTCCACGCTTGCTGAATGTTTGGTGAATAGGTACCGCCAAAGTGGCAAAACGGTTGCCGTAGTGGCTGTAGATCCGACCAGCCCTTTCAGTGGTGGAGCTTTGCTTGGCGATAGAATCAGAATGGAGTCGGTTACGCTGGATCCGGGAGTCTTCATCAGGTCGATGGCTGCGCGAGGCGCAACCGGCGGGTTGGCCACCAAGACCTTGGAAGTTTGTGATTTGCTCGATGCCTTCGGGTTCGATCGAATAATCATTGAAACCGTGGGTGTCGGTCAATCTGAACTGGCGATCGCGGCGAGCGCCGACACTGCGGCTTTGGTGCTGGTACCGGAGTCGGGGGATGGGATTCAGGTGCTCAAGGCCGGCGTGATGGAAATAGCCGACTTGTACGTGGTCAACAAGGCAGATCGCCCCGGGGCCGATCGCCTCATTCAAGAGGTGCAGGTGATGCTTGGACTGCGGCGCGGAAATAGTATGCGAAACCTCGCGCCGCATCATTCGGCGATGCAGATGAGCGAATCGGCTCACGGTAAGACATCTCGGGGCGATGTAGGTCGCGATGAAGAGCATGATACCGGTTGGGAACCGCGAACGCTCACGACGGTTGCCACCCGCGGTGAAGGTGTTGAAGAACTGATCGAAACGCTCGATGCCCATTGGGATCACTTGAGCGATTCCGGCATCCTGTACGAGCGACGCCGCAATCGGATGGAGCGACATACGAGAGATATCGTAGGCAGACTCTTGGATGAAATGGTCTGGCAAGGCTGTGCCGGGGAAAAGGTGTTGGCGAATAGAATGGACGAGGTTGTCGAAGGTGCAGTGAGTCCTTATAGGGTGGCGCACGAGATCGTCGGTTGTTTGAAACAAGGTGAAGACTGATATGACAGATAGCAGCGCATACGATGCGTGGCGCAAGGAGTACGAGAAGGGCTCCAAGCGCAACATAGACTTTGTCAGTCAGAGTTCCGCTGAGGTTGAGCCAATTTACACCCCGGCGGACTTGGCAGGCTTCGATACTGAAACTGAACTCGGGTATCCAGGCAGCTTCCCCTATACGAGAGGTGTGCACCCCACAATGTATCGTGGACGCCTCTGGACCATGCGTCAGTTTTCTGGGTTTGGAACGTCCGAAGACACCAACCAGCGGTACAAGTTCTTGCTCGAGAGGGGACAGACCGGGCTGTCTGTTGCATTCGATTTCCCGACTCTAATGGGGTACGACTCGGACAGTCCTCAAGCGGAAGGCGAGGTGGGGAAGTGCGGTGTGGCGATATCTTCGCTTGCCGACATGGAGACGCTGTTCGACGGCATTCCACTCGGAGAGATTTCTACGTCCATGACGATCAACGGTCCAGCGGCAATGTTGTTCTGCTTCTATGTCGCGGCGGCTGAGCGCCAGGGAGTTGATATCTCCAGGCTACGCGGGACGGTACAGAACGACATTCTCAAAGAGTATATGGCGCAGCATGCGTGGCTGTACCCGGTCGAACCGTCGGTGAAGATCATCGTCGACCTATTCGAATGGGCTACCCAGCATACGCCGCAGTGGAATACGATCTCAATTAGCGGGTATCACATAAGGGAAGCAGGATCGACGGCGGCCCAGGAGCTGGCGTTCACGCTGGCCAACGGTTTTGAATATGTGGAGAGCGCAACTGCGGCCGGACTCGATGTGGATGCATTCGCACCGCGCCTCTCGTTCTTCTGGGATGTTCACAACGATTTCTTCGAAGAAATCGCCAAGATGCGGGCGGCACGGCGTATCTGGGCAAAGCGCATGCGGGATCGCTACGGCGCGAAGAACCCGAAATCGCTAATGATGCGATTCCACTGCCAGACGGCAGGGGTGTCACTCACGGCTCAGCAGCCGATGAACAACGTGGTAAGGGTAGCCTACCAGGCGATGGCGGCTGCCCTGGCAGGCACGCAGTCGTTGCACACCAACTCTCTCGATGAGACGCTGGCGTTACCGACAGAAGACGCTGTGAAGCTGGCGCTTCGCACACAGCAGGTCCTCGCTTTCGAGACCGGCGTGGCGAACGTGGCAGATCCGTTGGCGGGTTCTTACTATGTCGAATCTCTGACCAACAAAATGGAGCAGGAAGCTGAAGACATCTTCTCACAGATAGAACAGGTCGGAGGTGTGGTGCGAGGAATCGAGGCCGGATGGTTTCAGCGCCAAATAGCGCAGAGTGCGCTTCGGTTTCAGCACGAAGTCGAACAGCATCGCAGAGTAGTCGTCGGTGTCAACGATTTCACCGACACAGATGAGCGTGAGCTCGAGATACTCAAGGTTAGCGAAGAGGCGGACGCGACGCAGAGGGACCGTCTCCGGGACCTCCGTGCACGGAGGAATTCCTCGCAGGTCGAATCGAGCCTCGAGGCCTTGCACGATGCTGCTATTCGAGAGGAAAATGTCATCCCTCCGATGCTCGATTGCGCTCGTGAATATTGTACCCTCTATGAAATAAGGCATGCGTTGGAGCGGGTATACGGTGCATACCGCGAGCCCGTCTTCTTCTGAACCATTTTCTCAACGAAGGTTGGACACGGATGGTCGAGACAAAAAAACCAGGTGGGCCTCCCACGCTGAAGGCTCTGATGGACAGGTTTGCCAATGTGGGTACGACAGATCATTGGGTCGTGTCGTGCTATTTGAAGCTGGAACCGCGCGATCGAGCGCGCGGCAAGTATCAGATCAAGCTCAAGAACCGAATAAAACAAAGGCAGACTGCTCTGGACGCTCTAGACGTCTCGCGATCCGAGCGTGAGGTGATTGATCGAGATCTCCAGAGAGTTCGCGAGTACCTTGATGATTCGACTAATTTACCCATGGGGCGTGGCATTGCGATCTTCTCATGCGAGCCACTCGGACTTTTCGAGGCGCTGTCCCTGCCACATGTGTTCAGATCGCGACTGGTGGTAGACCGATCGCCCTTGGTGAGAGAACTGGTGGCGCTGCACGACGAATTCGGATTGGTGCATTGTGCGGTGAGTGATCGCACGAGTGCACGTTTCTTCCGCGTGACCGCATTCGGTGTGCAGGAACTCACAGGTCGCTCACCAGGCGCTACGCCTCGAGCCGGAAAGTTCCACGGGACACGGGCGGGTGCTGGGCACGGAGGCAGTGTCGCTGGAGCCGGAGAGCACAATTTCAATCGGAGGATACAGAAGGAAAAGGATCGGCACTACGCGGATGTGGCAGAGCGGCTCCTAGAACTGAACCAGAGTGAAGGTGCGCGAGGAGTGGTCATCGGCGGGAACGGATCGGACGCAAACGCTCTGATTCCGCACCTCCATCCATACGTCCGGAAAGACTTGTTGGGTACTACGAAGTTGAATCCAAAGAATGCAACGCCGAGCGAAGTCATGGATGCGGTCCTCGCAGTGCGGCGTGACACTGAGCGCGATTGGGAAGACCAGCACATCGCGCGGCTCAACGATGGTCTCGGTACCGGCTGGGCGGTGACAGGGGCCGAGGAGACCCTCCGAGCTTTGTCAATGGGTCAGGTGCGAACACTGCTCGTCGATCCAACCGCTGCGTTGGGAGGTTACCGTTGCAAGGACTCCGGTCGGCTCACAATCGTAGAAGGCACCTGCAGCGATGAAGGTGGTGCGCAGAGCGTACCGGACATCATTGACGAAGCAATCGAAGATGCTCTGCGTCAGAGCTGTCATGTGCAGGTGGTAGAGAACAAAGAGGCGCGGTCGTCGATCGACTGCTTGGCTGCATTGCTCCGGTTCACTGGTGCCTGATCGGAAGATGACAGAGAAATCGCAAGGAAGGATTGGGAGGGCTAGCCAGCGCGAATCATGGTGACTACGGCAAAAGAAGACAAACTGAATCAGGGAACCCAGCGCATACGAGTCCTGGTTGGCAAACCAGGTCTCGACGGTCATGATCGCGGAGCGAAAGTCGTTGCCGCGGGCTTGCGGGACGCCGGAATGGAAGTGGTTTACACCGGCCTGCATCAAACCCCCGAGATGATCGTTGCCGCTGCAGTACAGGAGGACGTCGACGTGGTTGGCCTGTCGATTCTCTCCGGAGCGCACATGACACTCTTGCCCCGGGTCAAGGCGCTGCTCGCTGAACAGGGACGCGACGACGTACTGGTTATCGGTGGTGGGATTATTCCCGAAGACGACATGCACGAGCTCGAGTCGCAAGGAATAGCAAGAATGTTTGGGCCAGGCACATCAACGCAGGACATCGTCGATTACATAACGGCGTGGTTCAAAGACCGTTCGGCTTGAGAAGGTGGGCGTTTGCGATTCTGGGGGTATCCACCCTCGTCGCATGTGCCAGATCTGTTTCACCCGCTGGGCGCAACGTCGGTGAGGCGGCCCGCCCGGAGGATTCTGCAGCTACCGGTGTGAGCGCGCCGGCAGCATGGAAACCGCGCAAACCACTGATTTCTCCTCGAGTCGCAATGTTGGCTGGTTTGATGCCCTTGCGATCGCTTGGCGTAGACACATTTCGCTGGAACTACCCGGAATACGACGGTCGGGGTGTTGTGATCGCCATTCTTGACAACGGCATAGATCCTCGAGTATCAGGGCTGCAAAACACCACCACTGGTGATCCCAAGATACTCGATCTGCGCGATTTCTCGGGCGAAGGTCGGATACCGTTGGAGCAATTCCAGGCCGATATCGGTGACTCTGTAACGGTAGCTGGAAAGACTGTAACCGGCCTCGACCGCCTGAACCAGGTGTCGAATCCCCCCTTCTATTTCGGCGTGTTCAGGGAAAAGGACCTAGGGCCCTCGGTGTCGTCGGACGTCAATGGAAACGGGCAATCGTCAGACGAATTCCCCGTTTTTGTGGTTCGCCTCGACAATGTGTGGGCGGTTATCACGGATACGGATGGTGACCGCTCGCTCCAGGGTGAAGAGCCCATACGAGACTACTCCGTGGCCCGGGAGACGTTCTCATATCTGAGCTCACCCTCTGAGAACGGGCTGAGCCCCCTCGGAATTGCAGTCAACCTCTCTTCCGATGGTGCCGCACCGGTTCTCGATTTGTGTTTTGACAACTCTGGCCATGGGACACATGTGGCAGGGATCGCCGCCGGTCATGATCTATTTGGTGTGGCTGGTTTCGACGGCGTTGCACCTGGAGCGCAGCTACTGGGACTCAAGATCGCCGACAATTCGCGCGGCGGCATTTCGGCAAACGGCAGTGTTTTGGAGGCAATGGAGTTTGCCGCAGCGTATGCCGACGAACATGCACTTGGGCTCGTCATCAACATGAGTCATGGGATCGGCAATGAGGAGGAAGGGGCGGCTCTGATCGATTCACTCATTGACGAGTTCACATATTTGCACCCCGATGTCCTTTTTGTCGTCTCTGCGGGTAACCAGGGGCCGGGAATCTCGAGCGTTGGGTTTCCGGGGTCTGCCCAGCAGGCACTGTCTGTGTGCGCGCTTTCTCCCGCCGTTTTTCATCACAGTATGGGTGGCGGAGTAGAGAGTGAATTACAGGTGGTATCGTCGTGGAGTGCCAGAGGTGGGGAAGTGTCCAAGCCTGACTTGTGTGCACCCGGAAAGGCCTTCTCTGTGGTGCCTCCATGGCATTCTGGCAAGGAGGTCCTCGAGGGCACCAGTCAAGCAGCACCGCAGGTTGCCGGGGCCGCGGCACTGCTTCTCTCCTCGGATCGAGCGAGAAATGGCGTGGTGAGAGCGGCTGACATCGCGCGGGCTCTCAAGAACACCGCAACTGCGCCGGGCGGAACCACCGAGTTGGATGCGGGGGCCGGGGTACCCAATGTGGGAGCAGCTTTCAACTGGTTGATGGCAGGGCATCAGGCA
>CAYTDU010000351.1:0-5905 GCA_964436395.1 uncultured Gemmatimonadaceae bacterium
AGACAGGCGTTGCATCAGTTGCTGCAGCGCGTTACCGCCCTACACCAAGCAGGCAAGATCCACCGCGATTTGAAGCCGGCGAATGTGCTCGTCACCGCATCAGGACACGTCAAGATCCTGGACTTCGGGATAACCGCCGACATAGCCGGGTCACCTCAAATCGAAACGGCGGAGCATGCCATTTCGGGCACAGTCGGCTATATGGCGCCGGAGCAGTGCGCCGGCCAAACATGCGGCCCTGCAAGCGACCTATATGCTGTAGGCGTGCTTCTCTTTGAGGCCCTCACGGGGCAGCTACCATTTTCTGGACCACTTTATGAAGTATTCCGACAGAAGTGCGAATCCGACGCTCCTCATCCGGAAAGCCTCGTGTCGGGCTTGCCGAGTGATCTAGTCGACCTGTGTGTATGGCTGCTCGCACGCGATCCCGCCGACAGGCCATCAGATCAGGATCTGTTGAATGACCTACGCGTGTCTGAACCGGCTGTACTGATCGAACAACACACCGACCCCGGCGATGTGCGATCACTGGTCGGTCGGGAAAACCACCTCCAAGCCCTCGAAAAGGGCTTTGCTGAGGTGACGAGAGGCAACACAGTTACCGTGTGCGTGCTCGGGCCATCAGGAATAGGGAAAACGACCCTGGTCCGTCATTTCACTGATTCCCTCGTGAGGAACGAGCGAGCAGTTGTGCTTGCGGGGCGCTGCTACGCCCGGGAGTCGGTACCCTTCAAAGCGTTCGACGGCGTGATCGACATGCTGAGCAGGCTACTTCGCGGTCTGAATGAGAGTTTCCTGGAACCTCGGCTACCCAAAGACACAGCTGCGCTGGCGCGAGTATTTCCAGTGCTTCGACGCGTCCCCGCGGTGGATCGTTGCGTTGCAAATGCACGAGAGATTTCAGACCGTTGGGAACTGCGACGTCGTGCATTTACTGCCTTCAGAGAAACGATGGCGGACATCTCCAGGGAACGTCCGCTGGTACTGCACATAGACGACCTGCAATGGGTTGACCGAGACAGCGCCGACGTATTGGAAGGTGTGCTACAATCCATGGAGAACCTGCGAGTTCTCTTCATTCTGAGCTTCCGTAGTGAAGAGGTGTCGAGCGTTCCACTGCTCGCCCGATTGTTGGCACCTGCCGGTGAGTTTGGCAGAAGCATAATCGACGTCGGGCCTTTGAGTCTTGCGGACGCAGCCAACTACGCAGAGGAGATGCTTACTGACTGGCGTTCTGATTCGCTCGGTTACGCCCGTTCCCTGGCCAAAGAATCGGATGGCAACCCATTCTTGCTCGACCAGATGGTTCGGCTTGCTCTCGAATCCGACTCTGAGAGTGCAGGTAGGTCCCTGAAGCTCGCCGACATGTTGGATGTGCGACTAGCACAACTGCCGGAAGGCGCTCGGGCTCTCTCAGAGGTTCTTGCAGTTGCCGGCCAACCCATAGACACCGAGGTCGCATTCAATGCTGCCGGGCTCGAGCATAGTGAACGAGCCCTCGTGGAGAGCCTCCGCCTTGCTCGACTCGTGAGAGTCACTTCAGCCACGAGGCGCATCAACCTCTACCACGATCGAATCCGCGAGCATTTGACCAACGGTCTATCGGAAGACGATACCCGCAAGATCCATCTGCGCTTGGCCGACGGCTTAGAAAACAAGGGCATCGACGATCCAGAAGCTCTGTATGAGCACCAACTGGGGGCAGGCAACACGAACCGTGCTGCCGAGTATGCCGCGAAAGCTGGAGCTAGCGCACTTAAATCCCTTGCGTTTGAACGCGCAGCGTCGTTCTTCGAGCGGGCGATCGAATTGGGCGCAAGACCAAATCCGGACCTCGGTGTCTGGTACATAGGGCTGGGTGACGCTCATGCAAGTGCCGGTCGAGGCGGCGACGCGGCAAGAGCCTATCTCTGGGCGCTCGAGTTTGTAGATGACACGACAGCGATCGAAGTACAACGACGCGCTGGTCAGCAGTACCTGGTCAGCGGCCGGATCGCAGAGGGCCTGAGCGTCATCGCCGAGGTGTTGCGCAAGGTAGATCTTCCCCAGCTTCCACCGACTCCGAAGAAGGCTCTACTGGCGTTGGTGCTAAGGCGCATCAGGGTGGCGATTCGAGGCCTGAAATACAGGGAGCGAACTGAGGCCGAGATCCCTACCGACCAACTCACACGCATCGACACATGCTGGGCCGTTGCCGAAGGCATGGCGCTGGTGGACAACATTCAGGGCGCAGCATATCAAACACTGCACTTGCTGCTGGCGCTGGACGCCGGTGAGCCCAGCCGCATTGGGCGTGCTCTTGCAATGGAAGCTGGATTCTCCGCGAGTTCGGGGGCATCTGAGAAGGCCGCCGCTTTGCTGAAGCAGGCGGAGCAGTTGGCTGAGAAGATCGGTTCCAGACCCACGGTAGGGTTGTGCCGAATGATCGGCGCTGTTTCCGCTGTTCACGACGGAAGATCTGAGGACGCGGAACGTTTCGCGGTGGAAGCGGAAGAGATACTGAGTGAACAACGTGGCTTTTCCGCCTGGCCGCTCAATATCGCCCGTGTGTACCACATCTCGGCCTTGATCGATGAGGGCAAGATCCAGAACCTCTGCCGAGTGAGTCGCGACTTCATCGATG
This sequence comes from uncultured Gemmatimonadaceae bacterium, assembly GCA_964436395.1. Classification (GTDB taxonomy): domain Bacteria; phylum Gemmatimonadota; class Gemmatimonadetes; order Gemmatimonadales; family GWC2-71-9; genus JBDGYW01. Next base: position 2,624 of record CAYTDU010000351.1, read on the forward strand.
ATGCATTGGATCGCGGTAATCTGTTTGCCGCTACAATGTTCAGGTCTGGGTGGTCGACTCTTCTGTGGTTGAGCAAGGATGATCTTCAGGGAGCAAAGGACGCCCTTGAAAAGGCGCTCGTTCAGTGCCCCGATGGTGTGTTCTACATCCCCCACTACAACTGCCTATTGGCGAGGGGAATGATAGATCTCTATGCCGGCGACAACGATGATGCGTTCAAACATATCGAAGCGGTGTGGCCGACATTAGAAAGATCGTTAGTACTTCGCATTCGCTCGGTGCGTGTACGCTGTCTGCGAATGCGAGCCGCCTGTGCAATTGCGGCGGCAGGAGATAGCAGCGATAAGGACCGACTCCTGACCATTGCTGAGGGCCATGCAAAGGCATTGGAGCGAGAGCGCAACTACTCCGTCATTTCCAACAATGCCAAGGCCAAGCTGCTGCGCGCCGGCATAGCCTCGACGCTGGGCGACGCGCCAGCCGCGTTGAATGAACTAACCTCTGCCATTGATCGATTCGATGAGTGCGGGTCAGCTTTCTGGCACGCGGTGTCGTTGCGACGGAAAGGTCAGATGCTAGGCGGGGACGAAGGCAAAGCAATGATGCGCCAGGCCGACGACTGGATGTGGGGTGAAGGTATCAAGAACCCTGCAAGGATGACGGCAGCATTCATTCCGGGATTCCCACTCGGGAATGAGGGCGTGCAAACGCTTAGAATCCGCACTCCACTAGGTATGAGGGATTCCAAACCCAGTCCGGGCGAGGGTTGACGATCATTAAAACCTCACCACTTGCTTCCAACTACGCTGGTTTCTTGAAGTCACCGAGAGTGTGGTGCAGAGAGGAGTCTTGCTTCGTCCTTCAAATGTGCTCTCTTTCGAAAGAGCAATGAAGTACGTGAACTACCGCGATTCCCCAACTTGTACCGAGGTATTGAACACAGACAAGGTCATCAAAACGAGCAAAACAAAATGAGAAATGCTTTCATCATATCGATTGCCCTCACTTTCAGCCTGCCAGTATGCGCTGTGGCACAAGAATCACTGTTCACAACCGATGTCGCTTCCAGCAGACTGGCGAGCGACGTATTCGCCTACATCGACGAAAACAGAGACAACATCATCGAAGAGTGGATCGCTCTAACAGAGATCCCCGCTCCGTCCGGCCATGAGCAGGAGCGGGGTCGGTACTTCGTGGAGCAGTTTGAAGCAGCCGGCCTGGAAGACGTGCACATCGACGAGGTCGGTAATGTGATAGCGGTGTGGCGAGGCAGCGGGAGCGGTCAGAAGATCGTGTTTGCTCCCCACATGGACACGGTTTTTCAGGACCTCTGGGATATCGATGTTGTCAGAGAAGGCAATATCCTCAAAGCTCCAGGCATTGGGGATAACAGTGCGAGCTGCATCAACCTGCTATGGACGTTGCGCGCACTGAAGCACTCTGGGTTTGAGCCTGTTAACGACTACTATTTCCTCATCACCGTTGGCGAAGAGGTGGGCAAGGTCGGCATGAAACACCACTTTGCAAACACCACCGAGCAATACGACAAAGTCATCGCGCTCGACGGCGGCTTAGGTAGCATCACCTATGGAGCGTTCGGGTTCGGCGGTCGCGAGGTCACGTTCAGGGGCCCTGGGGCCCACACCCTATCGAGCAAGGGTGTCTCAAACCCCAATGTGGCAATGGCTCGCGCGATCCAGGAGATCTATCAGATCCCGGTTCCCGCAGAGCCCCGAGAGAAATGGACCGTCATCAATATCGGTCTAGTGCGCGGTGGACGTTCGAGAAATGCCGTGTCCCAAGAAACAACGTTTTATGCAGATCTGAGATCTCACGATCAGGGAGAACTCGAGAGCGCTGGTTCTAGGATTGATGAGATCTGTTACCGAATTGCAGAAGAAGAAGGGGTTGAGGTTGAGATCAGCAGGCGTGACGATCCGGCCGCCCAAATACCGGGGCATCGCAACTCGACTTTGGTAACGACTGCTGCAGACGTCTTACGGTTTCTGGGTATTGAACCACGACTCAATGCGTGGGGCGTAACGGACGCCAATATCGCAATCAGGCGCGGAATTCCTGCAATCAGTCTAGGGAGGACCCACAGTAGAGGCGGTCACACACTTCAAGAAGAAGCGGAGATCGACGGGCTTTTTGTCGGTATGAAGCAGGTGGCACTGATGTTCCTCTCGCTGAACCTGTAGTACCAGCGAGAGGATTCCAATCCTTACTGCTGCGCGATACCGACAACACCACAGGCGACTCGAGCGCCGGCTGCGCCTGTCGGCTGCGAAGTGAGGTCATCCTCGCCTGCGTGGACGATCACACCCCTGCCGATGATCGAATGTGGTCCCGCAAATGCGATATGGGTGTCTGTGAGTTCATAGTGCGCCGTGCTGTCTTCATCAGCTACGATGTTCCCCAAGTCACCAACGTGGCGCACCGAATGATCTGGTCCAGCGTGATCCGTACCTTCCGGATTGAAGTGACCACCCGCCGACGTGCCATCGGAGGCAGAACAATCGCCGAACTCATGGATATGAAAACCATGTGGCCCTGGCTCCAATCCAACCATATCGGCAACTATGGTGATTCCCGCGTCCGTCAATGTGAACGTGACCACTCCGCTGGATTCGTTGCCTTCGGTGGGAGTCATTACCGCGACTGCCTGCGAGATGTCCGCTTCATGTTCGGGCATAGTTGCATCTTCGTGTGGGGCGCAGGCCATGACGAGTGACAACGACCCAAGTGCCACTGCTGCATTGGCGAGACTAACGTGCATATCTGCCCATCCTCCTGTCAGATTGACTTTGCATCATCACATTGCGGAAACACAGAACTGCTGAATTCCCCCGGCGAAACGTGCCGCGGCATGTCCTCAGTATCATCCGAGCATCGGTCAAAACAAACATCAACCCAGTGCTCCTAGTGGAGAGTCGTCTAGCTCGAGTAGATCTAGTAACAACATTCACGGGATCCCATGGATCGCAAGGTAGAGTGTGTGAAAAAGCCCCGAGCTCTAAGCTGCCGCCCGGGGCCTGCGGAGAATTGTGGGGTCTCTTCAGAAGTGACCATCGTCTTCGCGACACATGACCCACGTGTCCATGTCGTCCGTCACTCTGACGCGACCAATCACCCGGTAGCCAAAATGCTCGTACAGCGGGATGTTCTTTGCGTCCTCGGTATTGAGCGTCACGCCGGTGGAATCGAGATCTTCCTGTGAGAGCTCATGAACCGCATCTAGAAGCAAGCGACCGTATCCGCTGCCGGCGTGTGACTTCAAAA
>CAYTDU010000352.1:0-5904 GCA_964436395.1 uncultured Gemmatimonadaceae bacterium
CTACGGAAGGATCCCTCGTCGTTCTTGCCCGTGGGGCCGGGTGTGCATTTCGGCGACCGCTCGCTGTCCGGGGACGCCGCAGTGTTTCGGTTCCCTAGCGGCTGACGTCCCCGTTCGCGCTGTAACCGCGCACCGGGATCACGCTCTTCCTCTCCCAACAGCCACCCGAGGAATCCCATTCCTAACGGTTCGGTGGGGCGTCAGTAGCATCCGCCGGCGTCCACAGTTCGATCTTGCCCGCTACCGCCAAACCCTGTTCCACGAACCCCTGGAACTTCTCCTTGGCCGACTCTGGTTCTGACGATACCGCGGCCAACACTATTGCTCCCGCGATAGCATTCGCTGCCATGTACTCGCCAGGAGGTACCGGGTCTATATCAGGCGGGGCTAACGAGTCACCTGACAGGAACGCCGCCAGCCCTGCACACCCTGCTGCGGTGGCAAAATCTGCGGCTTCAGCTTTCTCCATCGCCATCCGGCGGTTTTGATCGGTAGGTTCTTTGATCCATGCTTCCGTTGCTTCGAGAACCTCTCGGAGCTCCAATGCAGGTTCATCACCTGCGCTCCGCTTGGCGGATACCCATGCCCACCACACCGCCTCGCGTCTGGGTAGGGCGTGTGCCAAGAACCGTACGGCGTCGGCATAGTGCTCGTTCTGGACCAGCAGATCGACGTATTCCTTGCCCGCAATGTCCGTAGCGAACAAGGCTTGCGCTTCCTCACTCAGTCCCGAGGCCTCGGAGACTTCTGATAGCGTCTTGCCAGACCTTAGAGTTATCGGTGTGTCGGCCATAGCTAGTTTATCATGGTCATGCCACCTTTGACCGTCAACATCGCATCACCCTTCACGTCAGTCATCATTCCCTTGACCTCGGTTTTGATCTGCCCCTGGACCTTGATGGTCATTCCTTTGATGGTCACTCCAGCTTGATCTATCTTGACGCTGCTTTGACCCACTTTGAGCTCTATACCCTGCATCGCCTCTTCCGACACCTTACCCAGGGCCACCTTCGTGGTCACATCACCCATGTTGACTTCGGTAGTTTGGTCTCCCATGTCGAGCTGGGTCTTTTGATCGCCCATCTTCAGCCGCAACGTCTCGCCGCCATTGTCTAAGGTGATAGTGCGGTCGCCCATCTTGAGCGTCAATGTTTGGCTTCCTCCATTCAGAGTAACCTTCTGGTCACCCTGACCGAGTGTCACCACCTGGTTACCCTGCTTGATGTCGAGCGTTTGATTGCCCTTCGATATATTGACGACCTCATTGCCTTCTTCAATAGTCTTGGTCTCGTCGTTCTTAATCGCCGTCACTCGATCGTGCTCAACCCGGTGAGTCTCGTCGTTCTCCACCTCAACCAGCAGATCCTTTTCGGCGTGCAGCAGGATCTGCTCACTTCCCTTCTTATCCTCGAAGCGGAACTCGTTGTAATTGTCCGTGCCACCACCTTTAGAGCTACGTGACTTGATCCCACTCTGTGTCTGGGAATCTGGTAGGGCATAGGGCGGAGCCATTTCCCCATTGTATACGCGTCCAGTGATAATGGGCATGTCCGGATCACCCTCAAGAAAGTCTACTATTACTTCCTGCCCAATCCGCGGAATCTGGATGAAGCCCCATCCTTTGCCGGCCCAAGTACTCGACACGCGCACCCAACATGAGCTGTTTTCGTCTTTCTTGCCATCCCTATCCCAGTGGAATTGCACCTTCACCCGACCATGCTTGTCGACCCAGATTTCCTCTCCCGATTTGCCTACTACCAACGCTGTCTGAGAGCCCTGTACTATTGGTTTTGGGGTCACTCTGGGAGGCCGATAGGGTACCGAAAGCGGGATGGCTACAAAATCGTTGCGATATTGAAAATTGCCGTGTCCTCCGCTGAGATAGTCACCCGCCTGAGCCGAGTGAGAAACCTTGATGAGTCGATAGGATTGATTAGCCTCTTTGCAGTAGTGGTCCTTCAGGTCGAACATGCAACAGCTGCGGAAAGAGCGACACGTACTCTCGCCGCGCACAACTTCGTGCAACTGTTCCTCTTCCTCCAGTTGAATTCGTGCAAGCCGATCGCCCTCTGCAGTCGTATTGGCGTTTCCTGGAAAGGTGTAGTCATAGACCTCTTCCTGGCCCTCGCCGGACATGACACTCTCCAGCTTGAGTGACGGTTTGAGATAGTCGTAATCTCTCAGTGTCACTTTGCCCACGTATGCAGAGTGTTCCCGCTCGAAGCCCAATACTATATCCTCTTCCTCAAAAGCACCGGGCTGCATGGCCATGCGTGCGGTAGACTGACCTTCACACTTTTTCACCACACTTGAATCGTCGGCCAACGTAAGCGTATGCTTCGAATCGGAATGCCGGAAGAAATAGAACACACCCTCTTCTTCGAGTAGCCGAGCCACGAAGTTGAGGTGGGTTTCTCTGTATTGAACGCAGAAGTCGCGTTTGGGATAGCTCTTCACACATTTGAATTCAAAATCCGAGTACCCCTGCTGCTTGAATACTTCCTCGACGATCTCGATCACTGTCTTGTTCTGGTAAATCTTGCAGTCAGCCGATAGCGACAGGAACCAGAGCCACGGAACCAACTCTGCACGGTATGACGTCAGCTGCTCCCCTTCGGCCTGACCCAACTGAGAGAAACGATTGATCATGCCATGAACTGGCCGTTCGCTGCCATCGGGTAACGCCAGCTTGATTACTGCGGGAGTACGCAGTAGGTCAGATGCTTTTATGTCGGCATCTTCTGACAAGAGGTCCAACGTGAATCTGTATGGCGTCGAAATGCCCTCGTTGCCAACGAACCCCTGCAGCAGGAGTGCATCGTCTCCGAGTTTCGATTCGAAACGCATGGGGCGGTTTGCTTGGGTGTACTTCGCCATAATCGCCTCGATGGTAGTCGAGTCAGGTACCAGTCATGCCGGCACTTAGGAGTCCCACTCAGCCGTTGGGCTCAGTCGCGTACTGGAAAGCTCCGTCTTCCCCTACCGATACCGTGACTGCCGATGGTTTGACACCGTCCGCGAGGGACTCCAACAACCTAATCGAGATCTCCGGCAAGAGGGTGTTTGTCAAAATGTTGTCCACATTCCGCGCACCACTTTCGACTTCGGTGCACCGCTGGGCCACCTCGTCGACCATGGCCTCGTCGTACTGAAGGTTGACTTTATGCGTCTCCATCAACCGCCTCTCGATCTTGCCGAGCTTGAGCCGGATGATTTGCTTCATCGATTCGTCGAGAATCGGGAAGTAAGGAATGATGACCATTCGGCCCAGGAACGCGGGTTTGAACGTGTTGTTAAGCTCGGGCTTCAGAGCTTTCACCATTCCTTCATGGTCCGGCATCGTTTCGGGATCGGCCGTGAGTTTCATTATTGCGTCGGTACCGGCATTCGTGGTCAGCATGATGATGTTATTCTTGAAATCGATCTGTCGACCCTCGCCATCCTCCATCACTCCCTTGTCGAACACCTGGAAAAACAGCTCGAGTACATCCGGGTGGGCCTTCTCGACTTCGTCCAACAATACTACTGAATAAGGGCGACGGCGCACCGCCTCGGTCAAAACGCCGCCTTCACCGTAGCCGACATACCCCGGCGGCGACCCCTTGAGGGTAGACACGGTATGAGCCTCCTGAAACTCGGACATGTTGATTGTTATCAGGTTGCGCTCGCCGCCATAGAGCAAGTCCGAGATGGCGAGTGCTGTTTCCGTCTTCCCCACTCCACTGGGGCCCACCAACATGAAGACGCCCACTGGCTTGTTTGGGTCCTCGATACCGGCACGGGAAGTACGAATGCGACGGCTTATCTGTTCGAGGGCATGCGCTTGCCCGATGATGCGCGTGCCGAGATGGTCTTCCAGCTTGAGCACCGTCTCGACTTCGTCTCGCAGCATCTTGCCAACCGGAATGCCGGTCCAGCCGGAAATGACCTGTCCAACCAATTCGGCGTCGACGCAGACCGGAACGAGGCCTGCTTCACCCTGGATTTCCTCGAATTCGTTCAGGAGTTTGTCGAGATCACCACGCAATTTCTTTGGATCGGCCGGCCTATCAACTCCACCGTCGTCACCGTTGCCGCCATTCGAATCCACAGTAGCCTCGAGCTGCTCCCGCAACTCTCGTATCTTGGAAACCATTCCCCGCTCTTTCTCCCACCGCTCCTCCAGGTCCGTGAGTATCGTCTCCGTCTGGGCGCGCTGTTCCTCTATCTGTCTTAGTCTCTCCGAGTGGTCGGCTCCAACCGCCTGTTCACGTTCCAGCACGCGTTTCTGCACTCCCAGGTCGGCGAGGCGGCGTTTTGCGTCTTCGACCGCCGGCGGCGTGGAGCTCTGACCGAGGGCGAGTCTTGCGCAAGCCGTATCGAGTACACTCACAGCCTTGTCGGGCAACTGTCTGTCAGCGAGGTACCGATGGGAGAGTCGCACCGCGGCATCCACGCCGTCGTCCAGAATACGTACCTTGTGGTGCTTCTCGAGGTGTGGTGCCACGCTGCGCATCATCACACAGCAACTTTCCTCGGAAGGCTCATCCACCTTCACCAGCTGGAATCTTCTGGCGAGCGCGGGATCTTTCTCGAAATACTGTTTGTACTCGGACCATGTGGTTGCCGCGATCGTGCGTAGCTCACCTCTCGCCAGGGCGGGTTTTAGCAGGTTGGCTGCGTCCCCTTGACCGGCGGAGCCGCCGGCGCCGATCATGGTGTGCGCCTCGTCGATGAACAAGATCACGGGCGTCTCTGACGACTTAACCTCCTCGATGAGACCTTTCAGGCGATTCTCGAATTCTCCTTTTACTCCCGCTCCGGCCTGCAAAAGGGCCAAGTCGAGTGTTCGAATAGACACGTTCTTCAAGACCTCGGGCACATCGCCTTCCACGATTCGCATGGCGAAACCCTCGACCACAGCCGTCTTCCCGACACCCGCCTCACCAACGAGAATTGGATTGTTCTGTCTGCGCCGTGTCAGGATGTCTACGACCTGGCGGATTTCGAAATCGCGGCCCAGCACCGGATCGATAGTCCCCTGCTTCGCGCGTTCCGTGAGGTTCAGTGTGAACTGATCCAGATTCGGAGTTGGACCGCCAGCTCGTCGGGCCTTACCTTCGGCCGGAGCGAGCGCTGCTGTCTCCTCGACGGAATCGGCGACGATCGTGAAGAAGTCCTGACGTAGGGTTTCACCGGAGATCTTCTGGAACTCACTACTTGTGTCCCTGGCGAGACGCCTCAGTTCGTCGTTCACCGCTAGCGCGAGCAAAGTATGTCCGGTGCGGACGTGCGTAGCCCCGAAATCAACGGAACCTAGCAGCCAGGCCTCCGAGATCATTCTCGTCAGGCTGGGACTGAGTGACGGCGTCCGCGCGTTGCCCGTTTTGAGCCTGTCGAGCGCGTCCGTCAGCTCCGTGGAAAAGCGAGCTCTGTCAACTCCGAAGTGCTTCAGGATCATGGCCGCATCAGAGTCACTGGCGTCGAGCAACTTCATCAAGAAGTGCTCGATCTCGACATCGTAGTGGGTGCGCGACAGGCAAATGCCCGCCGCAGCCTCAACCGCGCTGCGGGTTTCGTGATTGAGCTTTCCTATTAACGACTTGAGATTGACACTCATGTGTCTCTCCTCTAGAGATTCAGCACTGTTTCGTCAGCATCGCGCGAGAACGGGCCCGAACGAATCCAGGTAGTCCATCCGAGTGGAGTAGCAGCTTCACCTTCGGCTCCCAAGACACAACCCGGCACTTCGTCCCCTAGGAGCACGAGTTGAGCTTCGAAATCGAAACGCCCTTCGCTAAAGAGTCGTGTAACTGTGCACAACGCCTCGTGAGCAGCACCCTCGGGAAGAAAGTCGTCGTACTGCCGCCGAGTGAGCGGTCCAAGTCTCAACCTGACTCTTGCCTGCTGGTCCCATATTTCATC
>CAYTDU010000353.1:0-5900 GCA_964436395.1 uncultured Gemmatimonadaceae bacterium
ATCGGAGCCGTAGGTACAGTGAAAGCATTCTTCGGGCAGAGCAGTAGGCAGTAATGTGGCTGTCTCGCCCGCAAATGAACTTGACCAACGCCGGGGGAACAATCGGTTTGTGCGTATGGTGAGTACACTACAATCAATACGTTTCGTACGGCTACTAGGCTTGCGTTCGCAGCCAATCATATGGACTGTTGGACTGCAATGAAAACGACGTTTCGTGCAGGTGCTGGAGTGACGGCGGTTGTGTTCGCGGGATTCGTTGCCGCTTGTGGGGGCTCCAATACGGTCCACACTAGAATCGTGCGCGATAGTGCTGGTATAGAGATTGTCGAGCTATCACTGGCCTCAGCCACGGAACTCCAACTGTCAGATTCTCCTATCGCGGAGGCCGAGCCGGGTGAGGCTGGTGACGTTTCCCTGGTCACCGATGCCACGATTCTTGGGAATGGATCAATAGCCGTCGTGAGCGCAGGTACTCACCAGCTGATGATATTTGACTCAGATGGTGGTTTGACGGGGATGCACGGTCGGCACGGGGGCGGGCCGGGCGAGTTTGAGTTTCCTGAGCGAGTATTTGAACTCGCGCCCAATCGCGTTCTCGTGTCAGATCCACAGCTCGCGCGCCTGTCAATCTTCGACCAGACATGTACGCTGATCGACGAGGCCCCGTTACCTGTGTCTGGGTTTCGCAATGTTGTATCTGGATTTATCGGCGGCAACAGGATTGTGATCGGTCACCTCACATTCGAGCTATCCCCGACCGATTTGGTCCCGCAGATCATGCACTATGAGCAATTCGATTGGGTGACGGGGGGGACCACTCCGATCAGTCAGGTCTCCAGTGGTAGCATCGGTCATGTGGGCGCTGGTGAGCCGTGGGGTGCGGTTAGGGGGCCGTTGTTCGATCCGTCAGCCCAGGCGACGACGCGCGACGGCATCGCCATTGTAGGCGATGCACTTGCCGCCGAGCTGCGTTTCCACGATCCAACTACAGGGAGGCTGATCCGGATTCTGCGCTGGGACGGAGAGTCATCCAAGGTGGATGGTGTTGAGGTCGCCATTCATCGCGAGCAAGTGCTCGATAGGATGCCGAACGCTGAATACCGCGCACTCATGCTCAAGCACCTGAACGCGACTCCGGTTTGTGAGCGTTTCCCCTTCTTTGGGGAGGTGCGTACCGACAGAGTGGGCCGCGTCTGGGTGCAACAATATGTGAAGCCTTCAGATGAAGGTCAGGTGTGGTACGTGTTTGATCTGGACGAGATGATTGTGCTTCGGGCACAGCTGGCGCGCAACATGACGTGCATGGATGCCACGGTAGAGCACTTGCTGATCCTCGAGCGCGATGACTTGGACGTTGAACACATTCGCTTGTATGGCATATCAACGTCTGGACAATGATTGCAACCCAACAGACGCAGAGCATTTTACCGACCCACACCGCTAGGTTCTGAACAGAGGTTCTCAATGAGTCGACGAAGCACGCTACTCAGCATTCCAGTCGCTGTGATATGCCCTTTCTCGCTGCTATCGTGTTCAAGTCCGCACACCGAGATGAACGATCGAGAAAAAACACCGTACTCGAGGCTCGCTCCTGAACCAAAACTGCAGATTGGAGTGGTCGAGGGCTCGCTCCGCCCCGCTCGTCGGAAGGCGGTCAGGTAGAAGCTTGATCGCATGCCGCTACCGAAGGCAGCTCCGGGGTACCGAAAAGCAAAAAACAGTTGGCGCTGGCATCCGTACGACCAAGCAACACGAAACGTGTTTCACGTCCTCGGCGGTAGCAGGTCCACTCTAAAGGGTCCCGCGGAGAATCCGGACGGAGTCCCCTCCACACCATCTATCGATCTTGTCATCGACGCGGAGAAGCCCGCATCCTTCGCGATTCGCAAGGTTGCACCCGGAAGTGTGAACGTGACCTCCGGCGCGGAAGTCGCAGCCAGATCGGCAATCAGATGCAGGAAAGCCCACCGCGCGAACAGATCCGTGGGCGATTCGAGCGACGCCCCTGTGCCGGGCACAGGGATCTTGCCGCTGCCTCGCCGCACCTGATATGTCCGCAGGTCCAATACATCTCCGTTGCCGGCCAGAGTCACCCGCAGCCCAACCGCACGGTTCGGCCCATTCCGCTGCGCGTTGCGGCCGTCCACCACGACTACACCGGAGACTCCCACTACAATCGCGGAATCACCGTCAACGATGAGCGCGGTATTCTCGTCGATCCCCAATCCGATCTGCGGCAAGTCAGCGTCAACGACCGAGACGAGAAGACGCCCGATCCGTCCACGGGCCAGGAAGTGCTGGTCCACAATAGGCTCGAAGAAACCCATGCCCCCGCGGATCCACACACCGTCCTCATTGGCTCCGGCCGCCACCCCATGATTCACGGCCTCGTCTGAACTACCGCCCGAGATCATCACCCGACTCATCATGGCGGCACCGGCGCTCGTGCCTGCCACCACTGCCCCCTCCCGCCATCGCTTCCACAGAGCCCGATACGCCACCGTGGTGTCTCCTCCCGGGAGGAAGACATCGAGGATTCGGCGCTGGGATCCTCCGGTAAAGAAGAAACCGGAGCAGGTCGTGAGCTGAGCGGCGACTGAAGGGTCTCGAGCTCGAGATGGATCTTCCGTAGTGATGAGGACACCCTTCGCTGAGGCCGGTCCGGCGTATCCCGTGAATCGCTCAACGGCCTCCCCCATTGACTCTTCTGGTTCACCATTGGCCGTGGGCAATACGCACAGCGGGCCGTCCCCGTCGCGCGCCTGGAGAATGGCCTCGTACACCGCCGCGTTGTTCGTTTGGAGCGCGCCTCCCACGATGACCAATCGTCCCGCCTCGCCACCTTGCTCGTGGGATTGAGCCTCTTCCGGCGCACAGGCGTGAAGCACTATGAGGGCGCAGAGAACGGGACCTGCAGCGAGCGCCTTGGTCCAGATTCGTCTGCGCGGGAGAGTGCTCAGGGAAGGGCATATTGCCAAGGGCCGGTTAGCGACTCTGCGGATAAACTGAGAACGCAGGCTCACCGGTTGCGAGAGCGCTTCGGCCTTTCTCGATTTCACTGTACACACAAATCAAATGCTCCTTTCATGGTCGCTGCTTCGCCTACTACTATGCGGTACGCCAACTGCGACCAGCCTTCGGCGACCAGCCTTCGGCGACCACGCCGAGCACGAAATCGACCGCCAAGCGCGTGCCCTCGATGACGGGTTTGCCGCCTAACACGTCGAGATCGGCAAGGGTATTGTCAGCCCTCGTCATGAATACCGCCCGACCCCTAAGGTAGTGCAGAGGTGAGCCGCATAACACTCATGAGGCCTCCGAAATGAAGCGGACATAGCTAACCTTGCCTCCGTCCTGATTTGGAATCAACAAATGTCCCAAAAACGACACATGATGCCCCAATAACGCCATACCCAATTTGCAGAGATTTGGCATCTTGTTCGTGGGCCTTTTTTGTGAGAAACCGGTCATTTCGGCGGCAGGCTGGAGTCCACGGTTGGCGGGATCGAGGCTCGGGTAGAGCGGGAGGTGCTAGGAGAGATGTTTTTCCCCGACAGGCATCCGTTTTGCCGTTGAAGCTGTGACCCGCGCAACGAACTTCGAGTCCCCCGATGGGGAGAGAAGAGACAGTATATGCGGCGAGGCGTACAATCCCATCGAGGAGTTAGAGTGTCTGATAAGGAAACGGTCGGCTTGGTGCAATTTTTAGCAATCGCGGCATGCGCTGCACCGCTGCACGGTCAAACCCACGCAACCATCATTGGAGTGGGTCCAACCTCTTCACTAACGCGGCCCGGCGATCGTCTCCTCTGGGGAGTCGGGGCGCGGGTCCAGTCATCACCCACTGCTGCGCTTGTTTATCGAGTACGTGGCTCGCTTCAGTTTGTGCGAAAGGGCCAGGGGCCACGGCCACTGTTGGCAACTGCAGGCCTCGACGTGGGTGTTCGGACCGGTGGCGGGTTGGACGGAATATCACTGACTCTGGGGCCAAGCGTGTTCTACTACGCAACCGGGCGAGCTATCGAGACATACTGCGTCACGGTCGATAGTTGCCGCGAGTGGAATAGCGGTTTCGATCCGGGTTTTCTGCTGGTTATCACCGCGACAGCGGGACTCGAAGGCTATCGCCATCATGAACCTTGGCGTGGGATACACCTGGCGGCGCTAGCTGCGGGAATACCGTGAAATGCTCGCGATTGCGCCTGCGGGCGCGGGGGGCATCGATGAGAGCTGCTCGACAGATCCAGCAAACGAGGCGCTGGTATTCTTTCACCGTTCTCTTTGCCTGTGTGTTAACCGCATGCGGTATTAGTCACACGACAGCACAAACGCAACAAGCTCAACCGATCAATCGTGTGGAGTTGGCGGTGTTCACCAAGATCGGGACAGTAACGGATGAACTTTGGGGGGCTGACGCATACTACCGTTTCGACGAACGATTTGGAGCCTTCGGAACTCTGACGGTTGTTGACTCGGTGGGTATGTCAGGCTGGATGGCTGACGTAGGCATTCGATTCGGCTGGTTACATGTGTGGAAAGTGCTTCAGGCGAATTTGGGCGTGGGAGTGCGCGTCATAGACATGACCGATGGCACGAAGGTGCGAGCCATTACTGAATCGAGGTGGGGGCTGCGACTGGGGCGTATGGTTCCCTTCTTCGTGACGCGCTTCACCTGGCCTTATGTAAGTGAGTCGGCAGAGACGGTCTGGGGTGTCGCGGTAGCGCTATGGTGAAGTTCGGACTCGGGTAGGACCAAGCGCGTAGGCAACGGAATGCAGAGCCGCGATGCTGAGACCTGGTATCAATACCTATCAACTTGAGCGAGGGACAATATTGAAATGAGGCAACGATGAAACGTCTCCAGACGTATACACTCATCGTCGTCAGTATTGTTTTGGCCGCAGCATGCGGTGACGACCCGGTGAGTCCGGATTCGATCGCAGGAACCTACGTCGCAACCACATTTACACTTTCTGGTGACATATCGGCTGATGTGCTGGATGAAGGCGGAAGCCTCACGATCACGCTGAACGCAGACAGCACCACGTCAGGCAACCTCTTCGTTCCGGCAGCCGTGACTGACGGTGAGGAGCTAAACGAGAGTATGGTCGGCACCTATTCGGTGGTGTCAGATACGCTCACATTCAATCAGGTCGCAGACACGTTTGTGCGCGATTGTTCCTGGACCATCGAGGGATCACGACTGAGTGCTTCAGAGGAATTTTCGGGCGTGAATATAACGATTGTCCTTGCCCGTCAGTGAACTGGTGTTGTATCACCCGACACATTTGACGGGTCAATAGATAAGAGGAGCTTTCATGTCCGCGTTGGGCTCAGACGTTGAGGTCGGCATTGGCCTGGCGGAGAGAGCCTACCCTGATACGTCATTGGAATCATGGATGTCTATTCTCGATGGGCAAAGGTGCGAGTGGATAAGCCGTGGCACGAGCCGGTGGAGCGACTTGTGGGAATAAACCTCGACGTCTGCGGTTATTCGAGTTCTGCGAATGTTCGAGTGGATCTTACGTTGCTGCCGAATGCGCCGCCGGTACGATCGGTGTTTGTTGGACGCGAATCCATGCTGTTCATCGGCATTGACACGCTTCGGCAGTTGTGACCCTATTCGGATGACACGGGGTATCAGAAGATGCACCAGGCTCTCACTCCGAGGAAGGCCACGACCACCTCTGAGCAACAACGGTGCTCGATCGTATCGAGTCCAACGATCGTCGCGGTGGCTGCGGCGTCTTCACTCATCTCGATGGATTGCGGATGAATCGAACCACTCTCAAACTCATGTTGGCTCGGCTTGGATCACGAAAAGGGCTGCTCCTGTCGGGCACAATTGCCTGGTTGGCCTGCTATGCCATCACCGGCCTCAGCGACGACGAACGGCTCCT
>CAYTDU010000354.1:0-5895 GCA_964436395.1 uncultured Gemmatimonadaceae bacterium
ATCCCCGAGTTCCGTCGACGCCTGAAATCGATCGATCCCGAGGGCTGGACGATCCCTCAAAAAGTCGACTACCTGGTCGTCAACTCCAAGATCAACCAGCTCGAATTCGATCACAGGGTGACACGCCTTTGGGCGCGTGACCCGAGTTTGTATTTGAACCTCGTGCATCGGCTTCCTTACACCGAAGTGCCGATCCAACAAGAGGAGCAGGCGGATTTCCAGATGCGGCTGAAAGCCGTCCCCAAAATCTTGGAGCAGGCGAAAACGAACCTGACCTCGCCCGTGCCCGATCTCGCCAAGGTGGCGATTTTCCTTCTCGAGAACTACGACGGTGTCGCACAGGGGGAGCCTCTCCGAGAGATCCCGCCCGCTGGTACCGTGGGCTGGTACGGCGACCTGGTCGAGCGCCTAACAGAATCACACTCCACCATGGTGCCTGACGCACAGGCTGCTCTGATAGCCATCGAAGATTACCGAGACTGGCTCACGGAAAACCTGGACGGCATGACGGATGCAGGAGGAGTAGGGCTCGACAATTTCAACTGGTACCTCAGGAACGTACTCTACGCTCCCTACGACACAGACGACCTCCTTCTGTTGGGCGAGAGAGAACTCGCACGTTGGCGCACCTACCTAAAGATCGAAAAGAACAAAAACGACCACCGTGGCATCCCCCCTCTCGAACTCGCTACGTCAAAGGAAGAGTACGACGGGAGGGTACGTGAGGCGGAGCGTCAGATCCGGGCCCTAATCGAGCAACAAGAATTGCTCACCCTTCCCCCGGATACACCACCGGAATTCGAGACGGACGCCTACTGGAGAGGTGGAAAGACAAGACACTTCTGGGAAGAACTCCAATATCGAAACGCCTTCGACAACCACATCCACGCCTCTATCCCCGGACATCGATTCGATGGGTTTATGGCTAGGAAAGTCACGAATCCAATCCGCAGAAACCACTACGATGGACTCCGCAGTGAGGGCTGGGCGACCTACATCGAAGAGATGTTTTTGAATGCCGGACTTCTGGATGAGGTCCCACGAGCCCGCGAGTTGATATACATCGCTCTCATGAAGCGAGGGGCTCGCGTAATGGCAGAGTTGAAGATACACAACGGCGAGTTCACGCTCGACCAGGCAAATCAGTACATCATGGACAATGTCCCTTACATGGAGCCCAACATTGGACGCTATGACTTACTGACCTATGTCCGCCGGCCATCCACCGGCTCGCAGTACGTCTTGGGCAAGATCATGATGGAGAAGTTGATCTCCGATCGGGCGAGTCAGCTCGGCGAGGAATTCGATCTCGGTGCGTTCCACGACGAGTTTCACACCAAGGGGATTTTACCAATGTCCCTCATCCGTTGGGAGATGACGGGTTTGGACGACGAGATACGAGATATCTGGGAGGAAGTCGTGCCATGAGCTTCGACTTCATCATTATGCTTACCGCGAACGATGCGACCGTGCCAAACGCACGCGCCAGGCTGAGTCAGGCTCTTGAGGGAGGTGCGCACCACATCGGGTTCAAGGACGTGGGGCTGCCACTCGAAGAACTCAAGATCCTCGCCGACGAGATCCGGTACGCCGGGGGGCGTTCGTACCTCGAAGTCGTCAGCCTCGACGAGGAAAGCGAGCTGACGTCGGCGAGGGCGGCCGTGGAACTCGACGTAGACTATCTACTCGGCGGGACCCGTCCCGCTCGCGTCGTACCAATCATCCGCTCGCATCCGATTCGCTACTTCCCGTTCCCTGGAAGGGTCGTGGGCCATCCGAGCGTACTGGAGGGTTCTCAGGACGAGATCGCCGAGAGCGCCCGCGCGTTGACCGATCTGGAGGGTGTGCACGGACTCGACCTGCTCGCATATCGCTTCACGGGCGACGTCCCCGAGCTGATTCGGACCGTGTGCGCCACCACGGACAAGCCCGTGATCGTAGCGGGGAGCATCGACAGCGCCGAGAGGGTGAGAGCGGTGGCCGAGGCGGGCGCTGCCGGCTTCACGGTTGGCACTGCCGCCTTGAGCGGGGAGTTTCCCGCCGACGGTGACGGCCTTACGGCGCAGGTGCAGTCCATCCTGGCCATCACACTCGACGCGGCCTGCCGATCGACGGCGCCTCGACGTATCGGGATCGTGGCGCACAACGAACGCAAATCACAGCTGGCCGCGTGGGTTGCACGGCATGCCAAGGCTCTGCGGAGTCACCGCCTGATCTGCACGGGTGGGACAGGGGCCATGTTGCTCAGCGTCCATCCGGAACTATCGATTCACCGTCTGAACCGCGGCGGGCGGGGCGGCGACCTCCAGCTCGGAGCCATGATCGCAACCGGCGAGCTCGACGCTGTCGTGTTCTTCGCCGACCCGCATGCGCAGCACACAACTGACGTAGACCTTCAAGCGCTCATCCGACTGGCCACATTGCACGACATGCCGATCGCCACCAGCCCGAAGGCGGCGGACCTGATCGTCGCGGCGAACTTGGCGGGCTGAGTCGAGCGTGCTGCGTCCGTCCATTTACTTTCCCGCAAAAGAAGATCAACATGCCGCACATAGCGAAACGTCGCTGCAACCAGCTCATTCGTGAGATTCTCGCACTGACCCTCCTGCTCGCGCCTGCCGGCGGCGCTAGCCAAGAGTCAGCACTCACCGTCGATCGGATTGTTTCGCAGACTTCGATCACCGGAACATCGCCGTCCGCTCCGGCTTGGTCGCCCGTGGGCAACCGACTCGCGTTTCTTTGGAACGATTCCGCCATGCCGCGTCGTGAGATTTGGATTGTCGAAGGCGACGGTACCGAACTGCACCGGCTTACTCGGGAGACCGAGGGCACTGGGGGAGTGAGTCAGTTTGTGTGGACGCCCAGTGGAGCTGCGCTCATCTACATTCGTGCAGGCGACGTGTGGCGAATCGAAACAACAGGAGGAGGAGAAGACGAAGGCGTTTGCCTTACCGCTACCGCCGGAGGCAAATCGAACCTCGCCGTATCTCCGGACGGCCGATACGCGTCATTCCTCCAGGAGGGCGACCTTTGGCTTCTGAACCTCGAGACCAACTTGCTCGCCCGAGCGACGCGAGTGGGAGTTCCCTCCATATCCAGCGTACCGCTGGGAACTTACAGCCGCCCCGACGTTGAGATCGGACCCTATGTTTGGGGAGGACCCACGTATCGCTGGTCACCGGACAGTCGCACGATCGCGGTGCACTACGTCGACCGCCGCGAAATGCGTATTGTGTCGTTCCCCTACTACCTCGGAGACGAGACTCTAGTCAACAACCATCGGCGTGGATATCCCGGTGATCCGAATGAGCATCGCACCGTAGGATTTTACGATGTCGAAAGTGGCGAGCTGAACCTTCTGGATTTGCCGGACCCTACCGGCAACCGAGTAGTCGATTTCTCCTGGTCCCCGTCCGGGAAGTTGCTGATCGATCGAGAGTCGGACACTGCAGAAGAGCGCTGGCTCCACATGGTCGACCCTGCCAGCGGTCGTCTCGAACAGATCTGGCACGACGAACGAGACACGCGGGTATACACGTCGATCGGGTCGGCTTGGCATACCGACGGCAAACGCGTCCTGTTCCTCAGCGACCTCGGCGATCGCTACGGGCTCTACCTGTTGGATTCCGAGAATGGCCCTCCCGTGTTGCTCACTAATGAACGCTTCGATGTCACGGGCGCACCCCTGGTCAACGCCGGCACCGGGTCGATCTTTTTCCAGTCCAACGAACCGAGTCCTTACGAGAGACACGTGTTCCAGATCTCGGATGAAGGAGGCACCGCGACGCGCATCAGTACGCTGCCGGGTCAGAACCAACCGTATCCGTCACCCGACGGCTCAATTGTGGCAATCCTCCACAGCGATGACCTGAGTCCGACTGAACTCTATCTGGTGGCGGCTGACGGACGGTCCACCGAGCGCAGGATCACCACGTCGCCTCCAGCGGAGTTTGGCCGAAGGTCCTGGGCCCGTGCGCGGTACGTGACGTTCCCCAGCCGGATCGACGACTACACCCTGCACGCCCGGGTGCTGGAGCCCGTCGACCTCGATCGCGCAAAGCGTTATCCCGTGGTGTTCGGCCCGGTGTATTCCAATACCGTGCGGAATCGCTGGGGTGGCAGGAACGCGTTGCTTCAGCAGCTGCTAGTGGAACGAGGTTACATCGTGGTCCAAGTGGACGTGAGGGGCAGCACGGGCTACGGTCGTGCGTTCCGTGAGGAATTCCTCATGGACTTCGGCGGAGAGGACCTCGAGGATCTACACAGCGCCGTCGAATATATGGCCACGCTGCCGTACGTGGACCCCGACCGTATCGGCATCTGGGGCAGCAGTTACGGAGGTTTGCTCACGGTCTACTCGCTCTTAAAAAAACCGGGAGTTTTCAAGGCCGGGGTGGCCGGCGCCGCGGCTGTCGACCCTTACTTCTTCGGGACTGACGACGTGGCCATCGTCAGGCGTCCGCAAAGCCATCCCGAGGCGTTCGCCCGCGGGGCGGCGCAGTACGCCGAGAATCTCCAGGATCATCTCCTGATAATTCACGGCACGCAGGACGATGTGGTGCCGTTCAAGACGACTGTGATGCTGGCTGAGGAGTTGATGCGGCAAGGTAAGGACTTCGACTTCGCCTTTGCACCAGGAACCACACACGGTTGGACGCGGAGACCACACCATGCCAGATACCTGCTCGGGAAGCTAGTGACACACTTCGACCGGTATCTCGGGGCGGGACCTCTTGATCCGTAAAGCACGCCATTGTTCTGAGCTGCTGACAAAGAATCAGTAGGTTGTCAGGGACATGTTGCGAGGCATGGTGATAGGAAGATGGAAAGAGCATATCGAGCATGGGCGATGTCCGCGCGCAGGGACCCAACCGCGGGTTCGTGTCGTCCTTTGCAATACTTCTCGCCCATCGATGTGAGACCTTGCGCCACCTAGCTGACACAGAAACTGACACAGTAGCCTGATTGCCTGTCCAAGACGTCGTCATCGTTGAGACCGTGCAGGCGCGCCCTCACCAGGTTGAAGCTGGGTTCGGTGAAACACCCCTGCAACATACGCTTCATGACGATGATGGGTGGCGGGGAAGATGCCCCTGACACGCTGTTGCACCATCGCCTCGTCGAGATCCGGTTCGCGAATGCGGACAGTGCTGGTTTTCGAACCCAGAAGTATTCAGAAACGATTCATTAGGAGACCCTGCCATCCGCCGGCGTCAGAGCAGTTGCGGGAGGTCAAGTAGTGCTTGAGCGATTGGCAGAGCGTGGATAGAGTCAAAGTGTGTCTCGTGCTCGCCGCCGTAGAGTAGGTAGGCCTTGGCCATCGAGTAATCCTCCAGAAATGCTCGAAGGCCCCGCAGATCATGTCCCGACAACCGGCGCTTGCGCTTGACCTCTAGAGCTACAATGCCGCGCGGTCCGTAGAGGACGAAATCGACCTCCATGCCACCAGCCGTTCGCCAGTAGTACAGATCGTAATCCAACCCCAGGTTCCGGCTTGTCGCGCGTAACTCTTGAAACACGAGAGTCTCTAGCGAGGCACCGTCGATCTGTTCAGGCGCATCCAGCGGACCGCGTGGGCGTACGGAACTGTAGACGCCTGCGTCGAAGAAATAGAACTTGGGGTGCCCAGCCAGCCGTCGTTTCGCGTGTTTGTGAAACACAGGCACACGGACGCCGATGAGCAGATCTTCCAGGATCTGGAAGTAGCTTTCGGCGACTTTCCGGTGCACGGACGACTCGCGAGCGACAGCGGAGATGTTCAACGGCTGCCCTTGAGAGAAGCTGGCTGCCTCCAAAAAGCGGGCAAATGCTCCCGCCTGTCGCGTGAGACCTTCCGCAACCACCTCCTCTCGCAGATAAGTCTGCACATAGGTCGCAAGATAATCCTCAGGGTCC
>CAYTDU010000355.1:0-5894 GCA_964436395.1 uncultured Gemmatimonadaceae bacterium
TGGTCCCGCTAATCACCATTGTTTATGGATTCGCCGGGATTACCATGACAAAGGTTGAGGAAGAACCGACCGACACCGTAAAAGCCTGAGTCCATTCCCCAAGCCGCCGCCGAGTCAACGCGAACGACTCGGCGGCCATCAACATCACTGCATGCGCACAATCCAGACCTGCATATGAGAGGGTAGATTGAGGTCTTGCTGATCTCGAATCGCAATCGCAGTGCCCGCGCGGTTCGCACCGGATATGAGCGTGTAGTAGGTCGATCCCGCCCTCACACTCGCAGTCTCTGTGAATGACGTGAATGTCGCATCCTTGGGTGTAAGGCGGAGCTCGGGTATCAGACTGTATTCCCCATCGGCAAGCACGTGTGAACCGTAGAAGATGTCGTAGAGATCCCAACTGGTGATCCGGAGGGCCGGGTTTGTAACACCGGGACGATCGTCCAAGAAAAGGGTGGCGGCCCACTGCGCGAGTAACGTCTCTATGGGTTGACCGACCAGGTTCTCGAGCAGCGAGAAGCCGGCGGTAGTTCCACCGGCAATGTCCCGCTGTAGCCCCGCTTCGCCGCCCGCGTAGCCGGGACCGTACTGGTCCGACAGCCATCGCAGCAGCGACCACGGGACGCCATACGCCTCACGTCCCTCTAAACACGGTCCCCCATTGTCATTGTCCAGCCAGGTGCACTCGTGAGGAGCTTCGTCGAGGTTTATGTAGGCATCCACCATGGTTGGGGCCCAACCGAAATAGAGGCCCATGTCAACCACAACATTCGAGTACCAATCAAATGACGTTGTGTCGTCCCAGTTGAGAGCCACTTCAAGCGGGAGGTTTTGACCGGGTGCCCTCCCCTCGTAAGCGTGTCCAACTATCTCCTCACCCATCGTCGCCTGACCCTCTGCAATCCAGATTGCCGGGAATGGCCCGCCAGAGGCGGCTCGGCCGCTTATTTGAATCACATGCACCAATTCATGAGCCGTTATGACCGGTAGCCACGACCGTGCATCGGCGACAGTCACCGTGTCGCCGTACTCTCCGTTGGGATCTGGTGTCTCGCCGTAGAAGAACTCACCTTCGTTGCTTGCTTCATTCGATGGTCCACGCGCAGCGAAATCGCAGCTCGTTGTGAACCCCAGTGAACCGCGTTCGTTCACGCGTTTGGTGATAACCATGACGATGCGACCGTTGTTATCCGCATCGGACGGTTCACCAAACTGATTCACATCAGTCTGGTATATGATGTCGTCGAACTGCTGGCTCAGGTTGTTGAAATCCGCGATTGTGTAACCTGATGCCGGGTTCTCAATATCCTCGAGCCAGATGCCTTTTGTTCCAATAGCCCTTACTACGGTTGTGACTGAATCATATTCACTGCAGGTCTCACCGGTGATCACACGAACGGCGATGGTATCCCCAAGCAATACAGTCGAATCGACCGCAGCAGCATTGGGTGCGCTCACACGCTGCGGGCCCGACCATTCGGTGCGAACACGGTCGAAATTCAGGCGGTCCAATTCCCGGATTCTCGCCTCAGCCGCTCGGTGACGGTTGATGCGTTCCAACTGTGCCGGATCGAGAGACCAACCGCTACGATGTTGTGTTGTGCCTGCGAGCGAGGTGAACAGAGCTTGCGGCGCTATGGATGCGCCGGAGGAATAAGAAGTAACCCTTATCGGCGTGATGGTGCTGACGGCTTCGGAAGTCGACTGCACCCCTATGAGATACTCCTCAGTACCCGCATTCTCTCCAAATTGTAGACAGAAATCTCCGGGATCTTGGATAATCTCCTGTTCACCGCTCGCCAGAGACAGGAAGCTCCCGGCCCCAGGAGTGATGGCGTTCGATACCGGGGCGGACGGAATTCCTCCAACCGTTACGGTAAAATCCACGGGTCCAACAGGCCGGCACGCCTCGGGAACAGAAATCTCCAACGCGGTTGCCGTCGCTGAGTTCACAGTGGCGACGAGGTCGCCAACCATCACATTGTTGTTCGCTGGAACAGGGTCGAATCCGGAACCCGTCAGGGTTGCAGTGCCACCCAAGAGCACCGTGTCCGGCGCGACGGACGATATCTGCAGGTTGTGTACTGTAGCAGTGAAGACGACCGGACTTCCCGCTATTCCTCCCGCTACCGACGCAAACGCCGTGTCCTGACCGACATCATTTCCTACTGTCCAACCAGTGACTGCCTCGCCTGCAGAGTTTGTGAATGCCACCGTTGAATCTACCGAACCCCTCCCAGTCGGGAGTGTGAACGCTACCACATGTCCCGGCACATCGTTAGCATATTCGTCCCTCACCTTGACGGCGATCAACTCCGGCACTTTGGTGCCCATGTAGGCAAACTGGTCGTCACCCGACACCATCGATATCACGAAGGGGTCGCCTGGCGTCGCAGTGGCGGTGAATGTAGCTGAGATGTTTGCCGAACCGACGACGGCCGCGGTGACTTGCTGTCTGGCTCCAGCCACCTTGCCCAGCGTCCAATTTGTAGACGTTTGGCCCGACGCATCTGTTGTTCCCGAAGTGCTCGACACTGTGCCTGTTCCGGCAGATACCGTGAATGAGACACTCACTCCAGACATCGCGTTGCCCGATTGGTCGTTGATTTGAACAACGAGGGATGCCGGCAATGTCTTCCCTGCGGCTCCGGTCTGAGAGTTGCCGGATGCAACCACTGCTTGAGTTGCCCGGGGCTCTTCTGGTAATGGCTCCGTGGTGTCTTCACCTCCGCATCCCAAATAGACGACCGTAACCATCACCAGCAAGACGGTTAGACGAGAAAAAGAGCGCAACATGAGCGACCCTTTCTGAACCGATTCAGTTTAGTGGTTTGCCACGCAGCCTTAAACCAACCCAACCCAAGACTAGTTCCCCTAAGTCTCGTTGCTACTGCTCTCTTACGACACCATAGCTCTGTACACGCAACACATCACCCTCCAACGGCCCCGCGACCCACACCTTTGCACCTGCCATGTTTTGTAGCCGCTCCGGTATTCCCATCAACCGTAGCGGGTTTTCGCGATCGAGCCACATATCTCCATTCCGCTCCACCAACACTCCGAGAAACACCGGAGCCGAGTTCACTGAGATGACGTCGTAATCGGTTACATCGATTGCCCGTTCAGGAATTCCGTGCGGGTTTGCCACATCGTCACCAGCGATAGAAACCTCGACACCCGAGAGCCTGCCGAGTTCATCCCGGAACTCACCGACGATGGCGATTTGGGTAGCTTCCTCTCCTTCACCGACACTAAGTACGACCTGCGCAGCAGGGTCGTTACCGACAATGCGCACCACGCCTTCGGCCGTGATTGCCGCATCTTCAATGCCTGTACCCGCATCTGCTGCTCGCATCTCCGGTTGGGAACGGTCGGCATCGCGATCGCGATGACTATCGTGGTCATTTCGTTCGTGGTCGGTACCTTCGCCACCGCAGGCGGTCAACGCCAACCCAAGCGCGAACAGAATCGTAGGCCGCATCGTTCCTCCTATTGGATTCGGACGATCCATAAGATCGGCGTCATCGGTGTTTCGGTGAGAAGACCGTCCAGGATATCACGTACGCGTATCGCGAGCGCCGGGCGGCTGCCGGAAGCAGCACTCACGATGGAGTAATAATGACTGCCACCCCTGACCTCGCGTTCAACCGAGAACTCACCGAACGCTCTTTCCTCCGGTTCCAACAAGGCACTTGGAGAAACCTCGTTCAAGACCGCGGGAAGATCCCAGCTCGGCATCTCCAACTCGCTGGGCACACCTGGCACCCAATTGTCCGTATACAACATCGCTCCCCACTGGGCGAATAACACATCGAAGTCCAAATCCGTAATGGCCTCGATGTTTGCCACTCCCACCAGCGAAGGATACGCACTAATGATGTCCCTGTGGAAATTCGATGCGCTCGCTGAGTAGAACCTATCGGTCAAGTAGCGGAGCATCGACCAACTGGCGCCGTAGAAGCCCGAGAGTTTACAGTCCCCAATATCAATGTCGTCGAAATTGCCGAATAGCGTGCAGTTCTCCGGCGCCGTAACAATCTCTGGTTCACCGAAACCGCCATATCCCAAGTAGTAGCCCAGCTTTGTTATGCCCGGCCAATACCAGTAAGGTGGGCCATCCCTCACCACCGAAACACCGTAGTCGTTGCCCGCCGACCGATTCGTGTAAGCATGGCCCATCACTTCCTCTTCGAAAGTTGCCTGACCCTCGGCAATCCAAGAAGCTGGAAATACGCCGTTCTCGCCGGCATGATAGACTATGCGTCGACTTATCTGAATGTTGTGAGTGAACTCATGCGCTATGAGTACCGGTAGGAAGTTCACGACACTCGTACGACTGTAGGAATAACCGAAATCTGCGCTGGGGTCTGGTACATACCCATAGAAGATCTCGCCCTCATCGCTGTAGGCACAGCTGGTACGTAGCACCAAATCGCCGCTGTATACGAAACCGGCGGCGCCCGTTGTGTTCACCTCTTTGGTCAGTACGATCACGATCTTCGAGTTTGCGTCGATATCCGTCGGCTCCCCAAAGAACTTCGTATCGAAGGGATAGATGAAGTCGTCGAACAACTCGCTGGCAGCCTCGATATCTGCCAGCGTCAGTGAGTCATCAGTGGGATTGAGGTTATCGGTGTACCAGATCCCGCTTTCACCTACAACGCGCGCTGTGGCTGTGATTTCCGTATAGTCATTGCACGTGCCACCAGGCACCCGAAATACGCGCTCGTCACCGAGGGTGTCTGAGGGAGCCATCGCGGCGGCGGCATAGGGAACGTCACCCATCGCTCTACCTCGAACGTATTGGATGCTCGGGTTGCGGGCGGGATCGAGGTGGCGTCGCTCGTATGCACGGATCTCGGCTTCGCGTTCATCCTGGCGTTGACGCAGTGCAGCGAGGTCCGGGTCAACGGTGATCTGTGGACGAGGATATGACCTACTCGACCCGGACAGCATTGCCGGCGGGCTGGACGCAGCGCCAGACACGCTCGCCATCGTGAACGTCATGACGCCGCCAGGAGATTCGGCCGCCGCACCAACCCCAATGAGGTATTCATCACCCCCCGTCGGCGACGCCTCGAACTGAAGGCAGAACTCAGCAGGATCGCGAACGATCGTCTGCTCCCCCACCGAGAGATCGAGCTGAGCCGTGGCGGGCTCCATTGCAAGGCCCGTCGATGTTTCATTGAAACCGCTCACCGAAACGACCACGTCGACTTGTCTCTCGGGCCGACAATTGAAAAGGGGGACGGTAACTGTCATTTCGTTCCCACCGACCACATTCGTAACGATCGCCGCCTCTCCATCGATCGTGACCGTATTGTTTGCCGGAGTCTGATCGAATCCGGTCCCGGTGATCGTGGCTGTCGCTCCCTCAACGAGTGGAGCCGGCGTCACGCTCGTAACGCTCAGCATGGTAGCGGTTGCCGCAAACGAAAGGGTACCGCCGGCGAGCCCGGTTACACTTGCTTGAGCCGTATTTGCACCAATCTCCGTGCCTAGGGTCCAGGTGGCTTCAGCATAGCCGTCAGCGTCACTTACGGCTGAAAGCGTTATCGATCCTCCACCCGAAAGAACGGAGAACGACACGGTTACGCCCGCCACCGCGTTTCCGTATTCATCTTGCACCTGCACCACAATCGGATTGGACAGTGCAGTATTGGGAAAGCCGTTCTGATCGTCTCCAGACACGAGCACGAGCACATCGGCCGCGCCTGCCGCTGCGGTCGCGTTGAACTGGGCCGGAGAACCGACACCGGTAACAGACGCCGTGACCGCATAAGAGCCCGCGGTCGTACCCAATGTCCACTCGGTGGAGACTGTCCCGTCCACTCCAGTATTCGCATTCGTCGGCGAAACCGTTGGTGTTGCAGTCCTCGCACTCGTCGGGCACT